>CAZKKG010000024.1:0-1663 GCA_964553275.1 uncultured Candidatus Saccharibacteria bacterium | reverse complement strand
CCGCTCGTTATAGAGAGAACCACTTTCACTCCTTTATCCACTTCAAAACTTGAAGGACTGATTCCACTGGCAGTCATTGTTATCCTAAAAGCCTCTTCTGGAATCTCGCTCTCTTCCATGGGAGCTGACGCTTCGGGTTCTTCGGGCTCCTGCCATGAAGGAACTTCTGGCTCTGTTGGCGTTTGCTCGCTTCCTGGAGTTGAAACTTCTTCTGCCCCGGGTTCTTCTCTGAAACCAGAAGGCTCTCCTGCTGTCTGTTGGGATGCTCCTTCTTCTGATTCTTCTGTTTCTCCTCCGGAGCTTGCCAATTCTTCTCCAGAAATTTCATTTCCTTTTGTCCCGCTTTCGTCTGATTCTTTTCCCGTTTTTTGGCTGTCCCCGAATATGCCTTCTCCTTGGCTGGCACGATTTGATAAAGAATCCATTACAAAATGCACTCCATAGCCAACAACGGAAATTAAAACCGCCAGAACTAAGATAAGGATAATTGTTTGAATCCTCATATTGCTTTATTTTATCCCCTTTTATTAGAAAATTAAAGTTTGAAAGCTTCGCAGGGTTAATCAAGCGCTTATAAGGTTTGTGATTATTTTAACCAAAACATCTTTTTCTCTCGGATTACTTGCGGCAGTCAAAAGCGCTAAAGCGACTAGAGCATTATCGTTTATTTTCTTTTCTCCATTTTTACGATAAAGATAATCACTTCTGTCCAAAAAGTAGACAAATAAAAATGAAGCAATTCTTTTATTGCCATCAACAAATGGATGGTCTTTAATGGTAAAATAAAGCAAATGAGCCGCTTTTTCTTCAATAGTTCTATAAAGCTCTTTCCCGGCAAATGTTTGTCTTAAATTCTCAACAATACTTTCAAATTTCTTTTCAACCTCGTTGCCAAAGAAATTGCTTGCTTCTTTTTTAACCATCAAACTTTCCCTTATTTTAATTATAATATTTTTACAGTCATCATAACTCAAAACAAACTTAGCTTTCTTGCCTCTTGCTCTTTTTATCCTTCCCCTATCGTACAACCCCAAGATGCTTAATGTTTTAGCGTATTCACCAAGCAAGTCTAAAATCTCCCTTTCCTGGCCTTCAAGTAATTTCTTATGTGATTTTTTATTCAAAAAAGAAATAGTGTTCTGTAATTCTTTAAACTTCGCGCGTGTTTCAAGTAAGCGCTTCTGATTAATGGTATATCCCTGTAAAATATGTTGTTTTAAAATTCTTGTAGCCCAAATTCTAAACTGTGTTGCTTTCTTAGAATTAACACGATAACCGACAGAAATGACAACATCTAGATTGTAAAATTCTATGTTTCTTTTTATTTCCCTTCCGCCTTCTTTTTGAACTGTTGCAAAAATCGCAACAGTTGATTCTATATTCAACTCCTTGTCTTTATGGATATTTTTAATGTGGCGTGAAACTCCTGATTTGTCAGTATTAAAAAGAGCGGCTATTTGATTTAAAGACAGCCATATCGTTTCCCTTTTCAATCTAACCCTGAGTTCAATTTCCTTGTCCTTAGACTTATAAATAACTATATCGTTTTTATTCATATCACTTCACTTATCTTACCACTTTAAGAAAATTAAGTATGCCGGGGTTAAACCCTGGTCAGCTTTTTGTAAACAGCATGCAGGGGAAAGAATTCAAAGTAGTCTTT
>CAZKKG010000023.1:0-1671 GCA_964553275.1 uncultured Candidatus Saccharibacteria bacterium | reverse complement strand
TGAATAAAAAACTCCTTTATTTTTTAATAAGTTTCCTTTTTCTCTCTTTAATTCTTCCTGCTTTCAGTTCGGCGGACCGCGGTATGATGGCTTGGCCTCCAGAGATTCGTCTGGATCAGTCTGCCCAAAATGCAATTGTAGCCTGGAATGGGAGCGAAGAAATCATTATTCTTTCTTCGAATATACAAAGTTCCAACGAGGCTACCGTTTTAGAAATTCTTCCTCTTCCTTCGGAACCCTCCAGCGTTGAAGAGGGAAGTTTTGAATCTTTTGAAAAATTAACAGAACTTATAAATGAGAAACAGAAGAGCAGAACAGACATGCAAAGCTTGGGAAAAGGTGAATCACTAGAATCTGAAGGCGTGGAAATTACATTCCACGAAAAGATAGGAGCTCATGATGTAACGATAGTAAAAGTAAATGATTTAGATGACTTTATAGAATGGATTACGAATTTTGCGGATGATAAAGGCTTAGAGACGAAGGAACTTTCCGAAAGTTTTAAAGACGGATTGGCTAGCTATTTTAAGCGCGGTATAAAACATTTTGTATTTGATGTAGTTGAGACAGGCGAAGATGAAGAAAGCATAGAACCGCTGATTTATCGTTTTGATTCCGACTTCCTTTATTATCCAATATTAATAAGCGGTATTTCCGAAATTGAACAGAGCATGTCGGAAATCAACTTATTTCTTATTACCGAGAAAGAATTAGAGTTTCCCCTCTCTCCCTTAAGCTACAGAGCCGGTTGGTTCAATGATTACGGCTATCCGGTGCTTTTGAGCGAGAGTGAAATTGAAGAGGTTTCTCAGCAGGTAGCCAGCTTGTTTGACGGAGAGGTTCAGGCAAGAAAAACTTCTTTTTACGGCAAATTGAATGAAATTACCAGGGATTTAATGCTTTTTTCTGGAACAGATTGGCAAAATGTAAGCTTAGGATTGGGAAGTTACGGTGACGAAGTTAAAACTTTACAAAAATTAATGATTAATGAAGGGGTGTGGGAATCGGAAGTAGAAGTCACTGGATACTTCGGGCCAGTTACGAAAGCTGCCTTAAAAAGATTTCAGGAAAAATACAGCAGGGAAATACTAAAACCCTTAGAACTTGAATCCGGTACGGGATATTTTGGTTCAAAAACCAAAGAGTATCTTAATAATATATCCGTGTCAGGGGAGCCTGCATCCGGTGAAGAGGAAAGTAAATTAACTTTTACTCGGAGTTTATCTTTAGGAATGAGAGGAGATGACGTTAAGTCCTTGCAGGAGATATTAATAGAAGAAGAAGTGTGGGAATCAGATGCAGAGGCTACCGGCTATTTTGGACCGATTACAAAAGCTGCAGTTATCAGATATCAGGAAAAACATGCTTCAGAAATTCTTGAACCTTTAGGACTTAAGAAGGGAACGGGATATTTTGGTTCTTCCAGCTGCTCCTATTTAAACGAACAAAATCAAGAAAAAAATTTGACTTATTGCAAAGAAGACGAGGATTGTATTTTAGTGGAAGGATGCTGCGGTTGTAATGAAGGCGGCAGGGGAAGCTGTATAAACGGAGATTATGTGGATAAATGGAATGCGGAACTGGATTGTGAAAATGTAGTCTGTATGCAGGTTTATCTTTGCGATGAACCTTCTCTCAATTGCAAATGCGTGGATAACGTTTGCAAAGGGT
>CAZKKG010000022.1:0-2293 GCA_964553275.1 uncultured Candidatus Saccharibacteria bacterium | reverse complement strand
AAAAGAGGCGGAAGATATTGGGAGGTCTCTTAAGGAAGCTTTTGAAAGCTTAAGAACAGTATCGGATGAATATTTGGAAAAGATTGAGAAGATAAAATTAAAAAGGGAATTGACTGGGAAGGAAAAGCAGGTAAAAAAGAATTTAAAAGAAAACCTGAAAGTTGCTGAAAAATTTATCGAGAAAGAAATTAAAGATCTTCTTCAGATAGTTAAAAAATAAAAACATTAAAGCAAAAACGCTTGTTTAAAACAAGCGTTCTTTTAATTCTCTTCTTTAATTACATCTTATCAGGCACTTTAATATTCACAAGAGAAAGCCCTCTTTTAATTACCAAAGCTGTGGATTTTATAAGCATTATTCTTGAGGAGCGGAGTTTTGAATCTTTTGTTTTAATAACGGAAGTTTCATCATAAAAGTTATTAAAAAGCTGAGTTAATTCTTCCAGATAAACGCAAATGTGATGAGGGAAATTTGTTTTCTGTGATCTAAGGATTATCTGGGGGAAAAACATCAGCTTTTTTGCAAGATTGAATTCGCTTTCATTTTCAAAAAAGATTTCCTCTTTATTTAAAACTTTGCTATCCGATGGTTTTAGCTTTTTCAGTATGGAATTGATTCTTACGAAGGTGTATTGGAGATAAGCTGCGCTTCCTCCTTTAAAGTCAATCATTTTATCCCAATCAAAAGATATGTCTTTAATTCTTGACTGGCTCAGGTCATTGTAGATTACTGCACCTATTCCTATTATTTCTGAAAGGTTATCTAATTCTTTTTGGCTCAGTTTCGGATTTTTCTTTTTCATTATCTCTTTTGATTTCTTCACTGCTCTTGAAAAGAGTTCTTTCAGTTCAATGACTGTCCCTCTTCTTGTTGACATCTTTTTCCCTTCATTTAAAACCATTCCAAATCCAATATGTATTGGCTTAACTTTTTTAGGCAGATGTCCGAGCTTTTTGCTTAATGCAAACAATTGTTTAAAGTGCAGTTCCTGCTCTCCGCCGACGACATATAGAATTACATCGGGGCTAAATTCTTTTATTCTTAGCTTTAAGGTTGCAAGGTCTCTTGTTATATATAACGTTGAACCCTCCTTTGTTTTAATGAGGAAAGTTGGAAGGTTTTCCAGATTTTCCACTATCAATGTCTGGGAAAGTTTATCTTTTCTGCAGAGTTTCTTTTGAGAGCACTCTTTTGTTATCTTCCTGGCTTGTTCGATAAAATAGCTTTCGCCGATGTTTGTATCAAACTGAACGCCCAATCTTTTGTACGTTTCCTGGAAATCTTTTAAGCTTAGGTCTCTGAATCTTTTCCACAAAGAGACAAGCTCGGGATCTTTGTTTTCAAGCTTAGCCGTTAATTTTCTGGCTTCTTCTTTCGCTTCCGGGTTTTCTTGGGAAAATTTATGGAATCTTACATAAAGCTTCTTAAGCTCTTCTATGGGATTTTTCTTTATTTTTTCTTTTTTGCCCCATTTTTTAAAAGCATAAAGCAGAGAGCCGAATTGACTTCCCCAATCTCCGAGATGATTATCTGTCGTTATATTGTATCCGGTTTCGCGATAAATGTTGACGAGCGCCTGTCCTATTACGGTTGACCTTAAATGTCCAACGCTTATTGGTTTGGCAATGTTTGGGGAAGAGTATTCAATTATTGCTGTCTTTTTAGAATTAACATTACTTTCCCCGTATTTTTCGCCTGTCTCTTTTATTCTCCAAAGAATTTCTTTGTAAGCCTTCTCTTTTTTAATGTTGATATTAACAAAACCCTTGATGACAGAAGCTTCTTTTAGGAATTCAAAGTTGTGTTTGTTAATGTATTCTGATATTTTTTGAGCTAATTCTTCAGGTTTTTGCTTTAAGATTCCCGCCAATTTAAAAACAGCCATACATAGATCACCTGAAATATATGGCGGGGGAGCTTCAAGTTCTATTTCCGGTAAGCTTTTTTTGGTTTTTAGGACTGCTTTGAGAACTTTTGCAATCTCTGACTTTATCTTTTCTGAAGTATATGAATTTAATTTTACATACTCCTTCTTTTCTCTTTGAAGCTTCTTTTTTGCTTTGGCTATCGATTCTTTGATTTCTTGCTCGTATAGTTTAAAATTGTTTTTGGATTCTTTTGCCATTGAAATTCTTATTTATCTTTACGTCATTATAGCTTAATTGCGCACAGGAGTGTAGATAAGCGCTTAAGTGCTCAAGTGAATAAGTAAGGGTGTCGAGGTTTAACCTCGACAGGTTTAAAGGAGAAGAGAGTCGGCCATACGCCGAGAAGTAGCAACCACACGATCTT
>CAZKKG010000021.1:0-2777 GCA_964553275.1 uncultured Candidatus Saccharibacteria bacterium | reverse complement strand
TCTGAAGTAATTACTAAATATGGATCACGGTCTAACTTTAAAAAAGGAAGGACCCGTTGAACTCTTTCTTTAATGTCTCGATAATACATAATCTGACTTTCAGCAGTAATGTCATTTGATAATAGAATTTTCAACTCTCTGAATCTGAGAGCAAACAGGACTTTTCTAAAGAACGAAGAAGTCGGAACTCCCCCTTTCCCTTGATAATCGGTAAAGACATTTTCTTCCCCCGCCGGATAATCAAATTCTTTAGCTTTGGTATTCACCACTACATAATCCTGCGTTAATTCTCCAAAATAGATTTCCGGACGAGTTATTTCAAGAGAATCTGCGATAGAAACCGGCGGCAGGTCTTTAATAAATAAGACCGGTAGTCCTTCTTCTGTTACTTCGTTAACCGGACTTAAGGTTAACCCAAATCCATGAGTAAAGGTTAAGCGCTCATTGATAAAGGTACGGTGAGGCAGATTTTGAGAATTTAATTCTCGAGGGGAAAGCAGAGTCTGGCGATATTCTCCATTGATTAAATAACGGTCGTTATCTATGGAAGTGAAATCATAGTAGGTACGGATTTCCTGGATCTGACCGAAAGTATCCAAAAGAGGTTCTCTGTCCCAGAGCCGAATATTTTTAATAGTTGCTTCATTGTTCTTAATGTCCTCCATAGTTAAGGAGGTTTCCCCTTTCAAGTCATGCTCTTCGACCTGGTCCAGATTAAAAGCTTTTTGAGTGGCAGCAATGTGATTGGATATGTAGGGAGATTCCTTGACTAGTTCGTTTGGAGCTACAATAAACTTTTGTAAAATGACCGGATACAACCACCCTCCCAAAATAGAAACTGCTATATAAACACCTATCGCTAATATTAAGGGACGATTTCTTTTCTGAAAGATATTAATAACGGATATTATTGCTCCGGCTAACAAGATTCCTGTTAATATTTTTAAAACTGGCAAGGTAGCATGAATATCGGTATAGGTAGCTCCCATAAAAGAGCCCGTTGTAGAGTAAAGCAAATTCGGAATTTGTATAAAATAAGTTTCGACAGCCAATATTAGAAAGAGAAAACAAAGAAGCAGTGAAAGATGAATTTTAGGATTCTTCTCTGTTTTGTCCCTTGTTAGTTCTCCCTCAGATGAAAAACGAACAAAACCTGATCTTCGGCCAAAGAAGGAAAATACTCCTCTGCCAAAATAAATTAAAGCTGACCCTATCAGAGAAACCACTACTATCCAAAGAAGAAACCCAATTGATGCCTTTAAAAAAGGCAAGGTAAAGAAATAAAAGGAAATGTCTCGGCTAAATATTGGCTCTAAAATACCAAAAGAAGTGGAGTTGAGGTATCGGAGCAAAGTGTTCCAATTGGCAGCTCCGGCTAATCCGGTAAAAAATCCAATGATTAAAGACAGAAAAAGGATAAGTTTATGGACATACTTCCCAACATCTATTGGAGCCGTATTTTGATCCAAAGTAATCATTATCGGCCTGTCTTTAGTAAGTGTGGAAGCAACTCTTAAATTAAGATATATTAAACCGAAAGTAATAAAGCCGATTATAAGGCCCAATATAATTTTAGTGCTTAAGATTGTAATAAAAATATTTTCAAAACCAATCTCCCCAAACCAAAACCAATCTGTCAGCAAACTAGCCAGACCGGGAACAATAAAAAGAAAGAGAAATATAATAATTAAAATAAGATGTTTTTTCTTCATAATAAAACTTATATTATTTAGGCCTGTCCTTTATTAGAAACTACTTTAATCTTGTCATTTTTTAAGGTTTTTGTCTATCTAAATAAAGACCCGACAGTTTTTTATCGGGTGAAAATCTTGGCTCTGTAGAATGCGGAGGTTTTTACTTTTAAATGAATCGTCCCGCCATTCAATGGCGGGACAAGATCATTTCTCGCAATCTAAATCAGTGATTAAATTCGAGATACATTCACCGCATTTTGTCCTTTCGGAGAATCGGCTTTTTCGAAAGATACCTTATCACCTTCTTTTAGCTCGTCATAAGTGACGCCTTGAAGTTCATTACTGTGAAAAAATAAATCTTTCTCTTCGCCTTCAATAGCAATGAATCCGAATCCTTTATCTGTGAGTCTTTTAATTGTTCCTTCCATAGTTAAAGATAAAATTAATTAATTATTTTAAGGTTTTATCCTAAAGTTTAGTATCCTGATGAAACTCGACTACATTTTCGTTAGGCAACTATCTTACAAAGAAGACTAACACATAAACAACAATTCGTCAATGAAAAAACCTAGGCAAAGCTCCCAGGCGAAGAATCGGAACTCCGGGGCTGAATGATGTTCGAATTTATTTAATAACTAAACGTATCAAAAATCTTATTCTTAATTGACTCTGGTAATAAATTTATCTCCCGCAAATCTTTAAGCGATACCCATTCCAGGAGATAAACATTATCTTTCGATTGTCTGTCAATCTCTGGCTTGCCTAATTTTAATTCTCCATTAAAACTTTTTACTAAAAAATAACTTTCTAATCTGCTCCTATCCTCTTTCTCATACAACTTTCTACCCAAAACAATATCCAAACCAGTTTCTTCTTTAATTTCTCTGACGGCTGCTTGCTCAATGTTTTCATCTTTTTCAATGCCGCCGCCCGGAATGACATAATACTCTTTGCTCTTTTTAATACGATGAACAAGCAGGATTTTTCCTTCTTTAATCATTATAACTGCAATTCTTTGTGCCATTTTGTTATTCTATCAAAAAACCGCCTCCGTCACAATCCGCCAGCTGGCGGAACGAATTG
>CAZKKG010000020.1:0-3403 GCA_964553275.1 uncultured Candidatus Saccharibacteria bacterium | reverse complement strand
AAGAAAAGTTAAAGAAAGAAGTTTTAAAGATTGCCAAAAACCCGAGGGTTTCCGGATTTGTAGTGCAATTGCCCTTGCCGAAGGGAATAAAAGAAGAAGAGATATTTAATCTTATTCCTCCAAAAAAAGATGTTGACGTTCTGTCAGAAAAGAGTTTGAAGAAGTTTTCTCAGGGAGATTTTAACATTCTGCCTCCGACGGTCGGAGCCGTCTCTTTTCTTTTGAAAAAGTTTAAGATAAAAATCAAAGGAAAGAATGTTGTTTTGGTTGGAGCGGGGAAATTAGTTGGAAAACCTTTGAGTGTTTGGTTTCTAAAGAACAAAGCAAACGTTACCGTAGTTAATGAATTTGTAAAGAGCATTTCTCTTTTTACAAAGAAAGCCGATATCTTAATTTCAGGCGTAGGCGAACCGAATTTAATTAAGGGAAATATGGTTAAAAAAGGTGTTTTCGTTTTAGATTTTGGTTCGGGCATCCTTAAAGGAAAGATAAGGGGAGATATTGACTTTAAAAGTGTTTCCAAAAAAGCCTCTCACATTTCTCCCGTTCCCGGAGGAATGGGCCCCTTGACGGTTGCCATGGTTTTGGAAAATTTAGTAAAAATTAATAAATAAGAATATGAAGGAATTATCAAAGATAGATGTGTCAATTATTACTACGGGTGATCAAAAATTAATCTTTCCTTGCCTGGAATCACTTTATGAGACTTATAAACAAGAGATGGATGTTTATATTGTTTTAAATTGCGTTCCCAAAGAAATTGCAAAGGATCTTAAAAACAAATTTCCTCAAGCCAGTTTTATAGAAAATAAAGAAAAAGAGCCTTTTGCTAATAATCATAACTACGTGATAGAAAGGACAAAGAACAAATATATTCTTGTCTTAAGTGATGATGTTAAGATTTTAGACAACGCCTTGGATAAACTTGTCGAATATATGGAAAATCATCCTAGTGTGGGAATGGTGAATCCAAAACTTTTGAACGAAGACCTTTCCATGCAACAATGTACTTATAGCGCTCCTGATCTCTTCAGAGCCTTTCTGCACTATTTTGGCATAAGGGAGCTGATTCCTTTTAATAAAATTACTTATACAGTTTCCTCTTTATTATATAAAAAGGGGGCCTCAAGATTTTGGAATCATGACGAAACTTGTGAAATCGACAGTGTCAGGGGAGCTTTTATGTTAACGAGAAGGAAAGCTATTGAGGAGGTTGGCTTAATGGATGAAATAACTCTTACATGTGGCGAGGAAACAGAATGGATGCATCGTTTTAATAAAAAAGGTTGGAAAATTATCTTTTATTCAGAAGCGGAAGTTATTCATTATGGACAGCAAACAAATAAAAAACAACCATTACTTGTTAAAGAAGGAGAAGTCAAAAGCATTTTAAACTTCTTTAGGAAATATAAATCTCCTTTTCAATACCTTCTCTTAAGATTTATAATTATTACAAGTTCCTTCTTAAAATACTTGTTTTATCTGATAATTTTTAAAAAGGATTTAGCAAGTTTGCAGTTAAAAATCATTAACAATGCTTTGCACCCGCAAAAATTCTTAAAGGGTAAAAGAATATTTTATTAAATCAATGCAAAAACCAAAAGTTTCAGTTATTGTTCCCTGTTTTAACGAAGAAGAATTCATTGCCAAATGTCTTGATTCTTTGTTGTCTCAAGATTTTCCAAAAGAAGATATGGAGATTCTTGTTATTGACGGAAATTCCAAGGATAGAACTCAAGAGATAGTAAGGGAATATATTAAGAAATATCCTTTGATAAAGATTTTTGAAAACCCAAAAAGATACACTCCATTTGCTTTGAATATCGGTATTAAAAATGCTCAAGGCGAGATTATTGTGAGAACCGATGCCCATGCAACTTATGAAAACGATTATGTTTCAAAATGCGTTAAATATCTTGAGAAATACAAAGCCGATAATATCGGAGGGATTCAAAAAGTAGTTTCTAAAGAAGATACTCTTGTTTCAAAAGCTATTGCCGCCTCCTTTTCAAATCTTTTTGGAACAGGAGACTCTTATTACAGAACCGGCAGCAAAGAGCCAAAGGAAGTTGATACTGTTTTCTGCGGTTGCTATAGAAAGGAAGTATTTAATAAGATAGGATTTTTTAATGAGAAGCTTTTCAGGTCTCAGGATATGGAATTAAATATGAGGTTAAAGAAAGCAGGAGGGAAGATTATGTTAATTCCGGATATCATAGTTCGTTATCATCCTAAGTCGGATTTAATCGGTTTTTGGAAGCACAATATTTTAGATGGTGTTTGGGCTATATACCCATTGAAGTTTGTAAAAACACCTTTGAAGTTGAGACATCTATTGCCATTTATTTTTGTCTTGTCTCTAATATCTTTATTAATCGCAGGATTCTTTTGTCCTTCCTGCTTTAAGTTGTTTTTAGGAATAATCTTGTTATACCTTGCCGTTAATCTGTATTTCTCTTTTAGTGTTTCCCTGAAAGAAAAAGACCTTCGTTATTTTTTCATTCTTCCCTTGGTGTTTGCGGTTCGCCATTTCGGCTATGGATTAGGTTCTCTGTTAGGTTTAATTAAAATATTTAAAGATTAAATATGGAAACAAGAAAACAAAGAGAAATTGAACATTATAATAAAAAGGCAGAAGAATGGCTAGAAGAGAGTTTTGAAAATAAATGGAAAGGAGACTTTGAGGGATTTAATCCAATACATCTTTCAAGTTTCCGCTTTTTGTATAAAAAGATAAAAGAAAATTGTCTTGGCAAGAAACTTTTGGACTTTGGATGCGGAAATGGCATTCACTCAATCTTTCCTGCAAAATGCGGAGCTGAAGTTGTGGGCATTGATTTGTCGGAGCCCTCTCTTGAGATAGCAAAAAGAAGGGCAAAAAGGGAAAAAGTTCAGGACAAGATTTCTTTCTTGGCAATGGATTGCGAAAACTTAGAATTTGAAGATAATTCTTTTGATATTGTTCTTGACGGAGGCGCTTTCTCTTCTCTTGATTTGGATAAGGTTTTTCCGGAAATAACAAGAGTTTTAAAACCGGATGGCCTCTTAATAGGAATTGAAACTTTTGGGCACAACCCTTTTATTAACTTTAAAAGGAAAATAAACAGGATGAAGGGAAAAAGAACGGAATGGGCAGAGGGTCATATTTTTAAAGAAGAAAACATAAAGTTAGCCAAGGAATATTTTAATAAAGTTGAAGTTAGGTACTTCCATGTTGTTTCTTGGGTTATCCTTCCTTTCTTAGGACTTCCTGGAGGGAAAATTCTTTTGAAAATGTTTGAAGGGTTAGACGGTATTTTTGTCAAACTGCCTTTCTTTAAAAAATTAGCATTTAAAATCGTCTTCATATTTTCTGAACCTAAAAAATAAGAACCTCGCTACGTGCGAGAACCTTGATTCGCTA
>CAZKKG010000019.1:0-3613 GCA_964553275.1 uncultured Candidatus Saccharibacteria bacterium | reverse complement strand
ATTTTGCCGGAATTTGCCTAGATTTGTCTCATTTAGAAGGAAGCAGAGTAATGAGAAAAGATGTATATGAAAATGATATAAAGCTCATTAAGAAGTATCCTATTGGGTGCAACCACATTTCTGCTATTGATGAATCCTCATTTTTAAGCGAAGATGCTAATCCTGTATACGATGATCATTTTATAAGTGATTTGTCAGAGTTGGATTATTTAAAAAAATATCCTAAAGAATATTTTTCTCATTTCATTGTAATTGAACTTGAAAATAGTATTGAAGAGCAATTAAAGGTGAAAGAGTATATTATTAATTTATTAAAAGATTTTTAAAAGAAAGGTCAAAAAATTAATAGAAAATAGAAAAATGGGCATAGGATGGGCAAACAAAAAAAGATTTGACAGAAAAAAGAAAAGGATAAATAGGGGTAAGAACAAAAGACTGAAGAAAAAGTAGTATGTCTTTTTAAAATTGTTAAATGACATGTCTTTAAGTGTAGGAATTGTTGGGCTGCCTAATGTGGGCAAATCAACCTTATTCCAAGCAATAACAAAAAAGGAAGTTGATAGAGCCAATTATCCTTTTTGTACAATAGATCCAAATATTGGAGTTGTGGCTGTTTTGGATGAAAGAGTAGATAAATTGGCAGACTTAACCAAGTCAGCAAAAAAAATCTATACAACGGTTGAGTTTGTTGATATAGCAGGATTGGTGAAAGGTGCAAGCAAGGGAGAAGGGTTAGGAAATAAGTTTTTGGCTAACATTCGAGAAGTTGATGCTGTAGTATATGTTCTTCGATGTTTTATTAACAAAGATGTTGTTAATACGCGGTCAATAATAGATATTTTTGAAGAGAAAGAAACCTTAGACCTGGAAATGGTTTTAAAGGATTTAGAGACGGTTGAGAAAAGAGTTCAAGCTTTGGAAAAAGAGTTAAGATCTGGAGACAAAAATGCTGAAAGCGAATCAGAGATTTTGAAAAAGGTGCAGGAATATTTGATGAAAGGAAGGGTTCTATCTGAAATAGAGTGGAACGACAAAGAGAAAAAGATATTAAATGGCTATCAATTATTAACAATGAAAGAGAGATTGTTTTTGTTGAACGGTTCAGAAAATGAAATTTCATCAGCCATAATAGAAACTTTTGAGAAGAATAATTGGCCATTTTTAATTGTTGACATACTAACCGAATTTGAAGCATCTGATTTTGATGCAGAGCAGAGAATTTCTTTCGGACTGCCTGCAGAATCCAAAATGGATGCATTAATTAAAGAATGCTATAAACTGCTAAATTTGATCACTTTTTTTACTACCAAATCTGATGAAACTCGCGGTTGGGTCCTTAAAAAAGAAAGCAAAGTTCCCCAGGCGGGAGGAGTGGTTCATAGCGATTTTGAAAGCCATTTCATAAAAGCAGAGGTAATTAATTGGCAGGACCTTGTTAATTCAGGAGGGGCTGCAAAAGCCAGAGAAAAGGGTTTAATTCGTACGGAGGGGAAAGATTATGTTGTACAGGATGGAGACGTTATTGAGATAAAAGCTGATGCTTAAAATATTAAAGGTATAAGCTTAAGCATAATTGATAATTTTATTTAAAAGTAATATAATTTAAAAATAAGACGTGAACATGAAAATATTACACTTATTTGGATTAACGATTTTTTCTGCGAGTATATTAGCTTTAATTGGTTTTGGTTTATACAAGTTTCTAGAAGTTTTTTTAGTAGATTCGGAAATTCCTTTAGTGATTAGATGGGGGAGTTTCGGCTTAATATTAGGAGCTATTATTATTCTAATTTCTTTCATAATTGAAAGAATAAAAGATTCTAAAAAAGAAAAATGAAAAACATAATTATAATAACTTCAAGTCAAATCGCCGGTAAACAAATTGTAGAGACCCTCGGAATGGTGAAAGGGAATACCATCAGGGCAAAGAATATAGGTAAAGATATTCTAGCCAGCTTTAGAAATATTGTTGGTGGAGAAATTAAAGAATATACAGAAGCCCTAAATGAGGCCCGAGAGGAAGCTACGAAAAGAATGATTGAAAACGCAGAACAAATAGGGGCAGATGCTGTAATGGATGTTCGTTTTACAACTTCTCAGATTATGACAGGAGCTGCAGAACTTTTAGTTTACGGAACGGCAGTCAAATTGGCAGATAAATAGAATTCTTAATTTAACAAGTATTTTAAACCCAAAAGTTCTTTGGGTTTTTAAATATGTTAAAATAAAGGAATACAAGAATAGTCTTTTTTAATAAACCCATTAAAAAAGGTTCAGAAATATGATATAAATATAGTAGCGATAGAGTGTTGATTTTATACGGGAGCTCAATTTAGAAAGAGACTTAAAAAATAGAATTTAAGATTAAAATGAATCATTATTCACCAAGTTATTTCCATCGTTATTTTATTAAAAAAGAATCAAATCAGTTTTTTCTAAGCATTTTCCTTAGGTCCTTGGCGCTGGGGATGGTCTTAATCTTTGAGCCCATCTATCTTTACTTTTATTTTGACAAATCTCTTCCTTTAACCCTATTGTTTTTTGCCCTGATACATGGTCTTTTTGCTCTCCTGGCTGTATTTGGTGCGAAATTGATGGCTAAGATCGGTTTTGACTGGTCAATGCTTATTTCTCATTTTTTTTATTTAACTTATTATATCCTGCTTGCCTTTATTAGTTTTTCATCTTTCTTCGTGTTCTTAGCTGTAATTATGAAAGCTTTAGGAATGACTCTTTTTTGGCCTTCTTACCATACAAACTTTATTCGTTTCTCTGAAGAGGGGCACAGAGGGAAAGAGGTTGGGAAAATAGGTGTTATTGGAGCTCTGCCAACCATCTTAGGTCCCGCTATCGGAGGATTCATTTTGTTTAGCTCTAACTATTCTATTTTGTTCGGATTTGTTTTGGTAGTGCTTTTAATGTCTTCTATTCCTTTATTCCTAAACAGGGAAGAACGTGAGACATACACGGATGGATACCAGAAAGCGTGGAAAAGAGTTTTTCATAAAAAGAATAGAAAGTATACGCTTGCTTTTGCTGCAAGCTCCATTGAGGTTGGTATAGACAATTATTTATGGCCTATATTCATGGCCGTTTTATCAATTAGCTACATATCAATGGGAGGCATTATTTCTTTTTCCTTCTTTGTTTCGGCTCTTTTTATGCTTTATATGGGCAGGGTTTCAGACAGTAAAAAGAGAGTGAAAGCTTTGGACCTAGGGGCTATTTTAACTTCAATTTCTTGGATAATAAAATACTTTGTCATTACTCCTTTTTCTGCCTTTTTAGCCCAGTCTTTTTACAGGTTATGCAGGACTACCGTTGGCATTCCTTTTCAAACTTTATTTTATGAAAAAGCTGCCCGGGAAGGTTCGGAAGCAGATGAGTTTATAATTTACAGAGAGATAGTAATAAATGTTACAAGATTTTTATCATTATTGGCTTTGGCAGGTCTGTTTCTGCTTATTCCAAGGGTAAGCATTTCCTTTCTTATAGCAGCCTTAGCTTCTTTAGGTTTTACTTTTATAAGCACTTCACAAAAACGCAGCAAAAAGAAGATTAGTAAAAGATAACAAAAGAGATGCTTTAAACATCTCTTTTTAAATAGAATATT
>CAZKKG010000018.1:0-3702 GCA_964553275.1 uncultured Candidatus Saccharibacteria bacterium | reverse complement strand
TTTTCTGAACCTAAAAAATAAGAACCTCGCTACGTGCGAGAACCTTGATTCGCTAAAGTACAACATATAATCTTGAATTAATATGTTAAAAAGAACTTTTGATTTTATTTCCGCTCTCATAGGGTTAATATTAGTTTCATCCTTACTTTTGATAATCGCTTTTTTAATAAAGCGAAGTTCCGAAGGTCCTGTTTTTTTCAGAGGGGTGAGAGTTGGAAAAAATGGAAAGGAATTCCGTATTTTTAAATTTAGGACAATGGTTGTAAACGCAGAAAAACTAGGAGGGCCTTCAACAGCAGCTGATGACCCAAGACTAACCAAGATAGGGAAGTTTTTAAGGAGGTATAACTTAGATGAACTTCCCCAATTAATCAATATTTTAAAAGGAGAGATGAGCATTGTCGGTCCAAGACCTGAAGTTCCTCAGGAAGTTGCAACTTTTGATGATAATGTAAGAAAGGTGATTTTAAGCATTAGGCCCGGAATGACAGACCTTGCAACCTTGGAAAATATTCATGAGGAAGAAATACTTAAGGGAAGTGAAAATCCGCATTTAACTTATCAGAAATTAATAAAACCAAAGAAGCTGAAGCTTGCAATGAAATATGTTAAGACAAGATCTTTCCTTTTAGACCTTAAGATTATTTTTAGAACCATAATGTCAGCCATCTTCTGAATCTGTTGACGCCAAGCGTCAACAGATTCTGTCAGGGTTCAACCCTAATTAGCTTGCCAGGGTTTAACCCTGGTTTTTTGTTCAAGAAGTTTAAAAAACTTTATTTTTCCTCGAAGGTTCTATATAATAAAGGAATATATTATGGATTTAAAAGAGATTTCAAAAGAAATAAGGAAAAAGATATTAAAAACAACTTTTAATGCTCATACCTGCCATATAGGTTCGTGTTTGAGCTGTGTTGAGGTTTTGACCTTTCTTTATTTCAAAGTGATGAAAGTAAATCCCAAAAAGCCATGGGATGAAAACCGCGACAGGTTTATTTTGTCAAAAGGGCATGCAGCAGCTGCCCTTTATTCCGTTTTAACTCAGAAAGGTTTTCTTACTGAAAAACTGCTTGGAACTTACTGCAAGAACGGGGGGAAGCTGCCGGGACACTCTACTTACAGGTGTGCTCCGGGGGTTGAAGTTTCAACTGGCTCTCTGGGGCACGGTCTTCCAATGGCTAACGGAGTGGCGCTTGCAGGCAAAAGAGATAAAAAGAAATACAGGGTTTTTGTCTTAATGTCTGACGGGGAATGCGACGAAGGTTCAAACTGGGAGGCAGCTTTGTTTGCGAGCCATCATAAATTGGACAATTTGACAGTTATTATCGATTACAACAAGCTCCAAGCATTTGGAAAGACTAATGATGTTTTAAATCTAGAACCTTTGGCTCAGAAATGGAGAGATTTCGGCTGGGAAGTAAAAGAAGTTGACGGAAATGATTTGAATCAGCTCAAAAAAGCTTTTTCAAAAGTTCCTCTTAAAAAGGGAAAACCAAGTTTAATTGTTACTCATACTATCAAAGGTAAGGGAGTTTCTTTCATGGAAGGAAAACTTGAATGGCATTATTTCAATCTTGATGAAGAGAAATACAAAAAAGCTATAAAAGAACTTAGTTGACATGAGAAATGCTTTTATTGAAACTTTAATAAAGCTGGCAGAAAAAGACAAAAGCATTTATCTTTTAACGGGAGATTTAGGCTTTTCGGTTTTTGAAACTTTTGCTAAAAGATTTCCTAAAAGATTTCTTAATTGCGGCGTTGCAGAGCAGAATATGATGGGAACGGCTGCCGGACTTGCTCTGAGCGGTAAGAAGCCCTACGTATATTCAATAATTCCTTTTGTTACCATAAGATGTTTGGAACAAATAAAAGATGATATTGCCTATCAGAATCTCAATGTAAAGATTGTAGGGGTCGGGGGAGGATACTCTTACGGGTATTTGGGAGCGACTCATCATGCAACAGAAGACATCGCCATGCTTAGAGTTTTGCCGAACTTGAAAGTTTTTGCACCTGGCGATTCTGTTGAAACCGAAAAACTGATGATTGAAGCTTACAAAACCAAAGGTCCTGCATATTTTAGACTTACCAATGTTGGAGGCAAAACAGTCCATCAAAAGAAAGACAAGATAAAAATTGGAGAACCTTTTGTTTTTAACAAAGGAAAAGACGGAGCTCTAATTGTTAACGGAGTCTTCCTTGGCATTGGGAAAAGCTTGATTGAGGAACTTAAGATAGAAGGATATAAGTTTAAATTAATCAGCTTGCCGACTTTAAAACCCATTAACGAAGAAAGCTTATGGAAAGAACTAAAAGATCAAAAACTAATTTTCTCTTTGGAAGAGCACAGCTTAATAGGAGGGATGGGAACGGCTTTAGCTGAAATTTTAATGGATAAAGGATGGAAGGGAACTTTAAAAAGGATTGCCGCTCCTGATAAGTTTTTTCCTAAAGTTGGCAAAGCAGAATATATAAGGGAGAAATATCATTTAACAAAAGAACAAATTAAAGAATATATTTTAAAAATCAAAAAAAGTTAAAAAATATGAAATATAAAACACCATTCGTTAATTATCCCTTGCAGTATCGTTTAATGAAAAAGGAAATAGACGAAACCATTAAAAGGATACTTGAACATGGCGATTTAATTTTAAGAAAAGATGTTCAAGATTTTGAGGAAAGGTTTTCCTCTTTCGTCGGCACAAAATACGGCATTGGGGTAGGATGCTGCACGGACGCCCTATTCCTGTCTTTGTTTGCAGCAGGCGTTAGTAAGGGAGATGAAGTAATTACGGTCTCCCATACCTATATTGCCACTATTGACACTATCTGGGCTTGCGGGGCAAAACCTGTTTTGGTTGATGTTGGAGATGACATGGAAATGGATGCGGATTTGATAGAAAAAGCAATAACTCCTAAGACCAAAGCAATAGTTCCCGTTCATCTTGATGGGAGAATGTGCGATATGGAGAAGGTAATGGAAATAGCAGAGAAGTACGGCTTAATTGTAATAGAAGACGCTGCTCAAGCTATAGGAGCCAAGTTTAAGGGAAAGAGAGCCGGTTCTTGGGGATGGACGGGCTGCTTCAGTTTCTATCCTGCCAAAATGTTAGGGTCTTTTGGAGATGCTGGAATGATTTGCACTAATGATAAAAAGCTTGCCCAAAGATTGTATCTTTTAAGAGATCACGGAGAACAGCCGAGCTATTTGAGAACAGAAAAAGACAGGGACAAAATTGCTTTCTTCGGCTTTAACAGCTTGTTGGACAATATTCAGGCAGCAATCTTAGACCTTAAATTAAAGCGTCTTCCAGAATGGATTAAAAGAAGAAGAGAGATAGCTTTGATATACAATGAGGAACTAAAAGGGCTAAAAGAAGTTATTTTGCCCGTACCTCCTTCTCAGAAAGGCGACTACTTTGATGTTTTTCAAAACTATGTAATCAGGGCAAAGAAGCGAAATGATTTGGAAAAATATCTTGATAAAAAGGGTGTTGAAACCTTAGCTAAATGGAAGATTGCAAATCATCTTCAAAAGAGTTTAGGCCTGAACCGTTTTAGGCTTCCAAAGACCGAAGAGATTTCAAAACATGTTATCTCTCTGCCAATGTTTCCGGAATTAACTGACAAACAAATAAGGTACGCGGCTAAGTGCGTAAGAGATTTTTACAAAAAATAGCATGAATAGTTTTCTAAAAAGAG
>CAZKKG010000017.1:0-4529 GCA_964553275.1 uncultured Candidatus Saccharibacteria bacterium | reverse complement strand
TGAACAATGCCTGCTTTGATTAAGATTGAAGAATTAGAACTTATTTGTGAAAACTTATAAAAATAAAGGGGGTAAGAATTGAGTTATCTTACCTCCCTTTGATCACTTTTTTATACATCCTACTTCTCTGCGACTTTTTTTATCCCATTATCAATTAGAAAGTCAGCTATCTCTTCATGTTTATTATCTCGTGCCATGATTATAGGAATAATTTCTCCATAAGCGTCGGCACCATACTCCACCAACACCTTTACCATTTCAAGACAACCTTCTCCTGCTGCCATAGACAGAGCAAGACCTCCTCGAGCACAAGGATCAGCTCCATTTTCCAATAACAATTTAGTCATTTCTAGATTGCCTTCCAATACTCCCAGCAATAAAGCATGGTCTTTATTAGCATGGATATTAGCTCCATGTTCTAACATCTCTTTTGTCACGTTTACGTCCCGAGACAGTAACCATGATTCTAGCTCTTCTTTTCCCATTGCCTCTAGCCAACTAACAACATCGTTGATCGAAGCTTTCTTTCCAAACCTCTTAGCAAATTCAATAATATTTTCCATTTCGCTCCCGTATTCCTGCAGCCACATAATAGTGATATCCATCTTTACCTTTACCTCCTTTTTTTATTGAGTTATTAATATACTTCTAAATATATCCAAATCTATCTTAAAACAAATAGTCTCATTGGAAACTGTTTGTGTTATACAAAACATATTGGAAAAAGTCAATAAACGATTGATGAAGGTTAAACCCCCACCAGTCTAGAAGCTGTTGATCCCTAGGGTCAACAAACCTTTTACCTTATAGGACCTGTTGACGCTTGGCGTCAACAGGTTAAGATTTAACCTCGACACCTCTTTTGTATTACAATCTTTATCTCCTATTCCGAAAAAGGTATCTGACTTTTTCCCCTTAGTTTTAAAATAAAAATTGCAAAATCAAGAACCATGTGCTAATCTTTTTGTAGTAAACTTAACAAAAAGATAGGGGGTGACAATAATGACATGGGGCGATGAAGGCACTGAAGAAAAATACTATTACTATTTTCGGAAGGGGTGCGAACAAGAAGCATTAAATGAAAATCTCATATTCCAATACTTTAATGCGGTAATATTTACTTCGCGCAGTAACGGCAGGAATAGAAAACGTCGTCGCAATTCTAAGACAGTTGTTTTAATCCGAACCAAAGAGTCAAGAAAATGGCGTTTATGGAATATGGAAAGCGACAAGATTTCCAGAACGCTGCCCTGGGACGGATGGGCTCAAGAAATATTTTCTGAACAAGGATATGTTCCTTCAACAAAGCACTCTCCAGATTATCTAAGAGAGCAACTCAAAGAACTTATTCTTAAACATAAAAGATTTTGAAGGTAGTTTTAACTAAAAAAAACTACCTTCTTTTCAATAAAATAGATTTTTCTTGTTATAAAAAGTGTCGGGTTAAACCTCGACACCTCTTTTTTTATTTTATACAGATTTAATCTCAACAGATTTTATCTACCAATAAAAAGGCTCCTGACCCCATTATTCATTATTCATTTTCGAAAACTTCTTCTATTCTATCAAAAAAAATCAACCTTTGGCGACTTTTGATGCAACTCGGTCGCTTGAAACGAGCACTAACCTGCTCCGAGGAACGAACTTTATTAGAACCTATTTCTTGGTATAAGCTACTGCAGTAAAAAGAGTGTCAAATCCTATTCTTTTGTAAAATTCATTAGCGTAGGTGCCTTCTTCTGTGGCAAGACAATGTATTTTGTTTCCATTATTTTTTGATTGCTCTATACAATACAAAGTTGCAAGCTTTCCAAATCCTTCGCCCCTTACTTCTCTAAAAGAACCTACATTTGAAATATAGCCAATATCTTTAAAATTAGTAAGTGTCGAAACTGTAACAGGTTTTTCATTTTTGTAAATTATAAAATACTCAAGTTTATCACTCCCATGATGTTTATACCAAACATCTTTAGCAACTATAAGGTAGTCTCCTAATTCTCCGTAAGCATTTTGAGGGTCATCTTTTTGGTAACAAGTATCAAAAGTTTTAAGAAATACTTTTAGTTCTTCTTCAGTATTAACTTTTTTTACTAAATTGAATCTACTTTTATCTATTTCTTTGTCTTGCCAAAACATCCAAGAATCTTCAAATTCTCTTTTGTATCCCTTTTCTCTTAATAAATTAATAAAAGGTTTAAAATCTTCTCTATTTTCAAAGTAAATTGTAGGATTGCGATCTAAAGATTTAAAAGTTTCTTCAATTTTAGAGATTTCTTCTTCAGAAGGTGGTTTATTAATTAAAGCAAAATTCCAAAACGCTGACTTATCAACTTTACAATAACCAATAAAGGCAAATTCCAGATCAATAATCTTGTCAAACATTATTTCTTTTTGAAGCTGTTGGTATTTACTCAAAAATCCAAAGTTATTCATGCTAATTTCATTCTACCAAAAAACCGCCTGATTGGCGATTTTTTAAGCATCTCGGTCGCTCGAACCGAGCACTAGCCTACTTCCCCCGCTGCGACTCAAACCCATCTCGGTCACTCAAAACTAAGTTCAAGTCTGCTCTCCATTTTAATAGTAAGTAAAAGATGTAAGTTAATGGGTAGGAACTATTTTGGTGATCCGGTTGAGAGTTTTATATTTGCTTCTGACTATTTTTTTCGAATTATTAATGGTATAAATGTATCTTCGCCCGTCCATCTACCTGCAGCAGTAATACTCTTTCCTGGTTGAAAATCTTTTAATTCTACCTCGTTTCCATCTTTATCCAAAAGTGTCGTTTTCTCGGTAAGTGCCAAACTTATTTCCTTCCCTTGCTGGTCTTGTATTGTGATAACTTTAGCACTTAATGCTACATCTGCAATTGTCCCTGTTATGGTTTCGAGAAGGTATTGCTCTATATTCATTTGGTGTTCCTCGTAGGTTTTGGCAAGGTGAATTTGCCCCTCACTGTCGTGTAAGTAGTAGAAGTAATCACTGGGTTGATTGTGAACTACCGCTTCAATTGCTGCTAATCCCGGATTGCAGATTGAAGCTGGCGATTTACCTTCGTGCAGGTAGGTATTATATGGCGATTCTATTTTGTATTCTTCTGGCGTTACTGGTCTCCACCAATTACCTTCCTCTCCAACGATGTATTGAATGGTTGCGTCTACCTGGAGTGGCATTGGCTTGAGCAATCTGTTCCAAATAATTCCCGCTATCAACGGCATCTCTTCTTCGTTGGCTGCTTCTCTTTGAATTATGGAAGCCAGGGTGATGGCTGTATCGTTACGAATGTTATTCTCTTCAAATTCTTTAAAGATTTCTTGGCATTTTTCATTGAAATTATTTTCCATTCTTTCAGCCGCTTTCTTACCTGCATCTCTGATATTCAACACGTCAAGCAAGTAAGTATCGGGAAATAAATATCCCTCTTCGGCGTTGGCGAGAAATTCTTCTTTCGTGTTGTCCGACCAATAAAGTTTTTCTTGCAGTATCTCAGCAACTTCTTCCTTTCGCAGCCCTTCTGGTACTACTGCCCAGTTCTGGTACTTAAACCTTACAAAAGTATCTGCCAGAGTCCAGACATTCATAGTCTTTGAAACCTTATATGCTCCCGGCTCTATCCTTCCTTCCCATCCTTTTGTTTTTAAAACAAACTTGAAGGCCCACTCGCTTCTTATGTAGTCCTGCTCTTTTAGTTTAGGAATGAGTTCTTCTTCGGCTGTGTCGAGGTTAATAACTATTCTCTCCATTTCTGATTCTCTTTCTGGGCCTGAAAACAAAAAATAATATATTCCAACAGGAATTCCTATTAGTAATATTATCGCACTTACGATTACGATTTTTTTATTTCTGGTCATAATTTACTCATAGTTTTTCTTACGGCTGAAAAATCTCCTCGGGCAGAAAACGAACTTGCTGGACTTCTGGAAATTGTTTTGCTGTTGCTTCAATCTGAAACCAAAGAATGCCCACCCGGCAGGAGCCGCCAACGGTTTTGTTGTTGGAATCGTCAAATTCGAGCGTTAAAACGCCGTCCTTTAATGAGGATCCTTTCAACGAAAGCCCCTCCAGAGGATATTCTGTGCTGATTCCCTGAGCTCGCTCTTCATCTGTAAGTTTGCCCGAAAGCAAAAGTTTGATAGTATCTTGAATCGGCGTTTTAGTTATTGGAATTTTTTTCTCAACCGGCACCAATCCATTCCTACTACAAGCAACATTCCCCCACTCGTCTCTGTCCAGTTCATAATTATAATAATAAAGTTTTATTGTTTTTGTTTCTGGACACAACGCAAAATCGCATTTCGGCGGAATTCTACCGACATAAGAACCGTCCGGGCAGAGTTTTGCGTCCATTGTGCAGGCAATGGGCTCTAGTGGTTCGAATTTGTCAATTATAGATCTTAAGCCCAGCCAAATTCCTGCCAAAATAACTAAAATTATTAAAATAATTAAAATTTTTGTATTCATTGTGCTATTCTATCAAAAAACCGCCTAATTGAATAGACAGAAATTTGCTCCAGGGGACAGACAATATT
>CAZKKG010000016.1:0-5914 GCA_964553275.1 uncultured Candidatus Saccharibacteria bacterium | reverse complement strand
CTGTAGCTAAGGTTGCTGTAGCAATACTCATAATGTTTCCTTTTAAAGGAAAACCATCATTGATTGAGCTTGCATCGCAAACCAAATCAGTCGCTGCTTCGATTTCAACACCAACTGTCTGTCCTGAAGTGGTTCCTGCAATAGTTGACTTTACAGTAACGGTCTTTGATTCGCCTGCAGCTAAAGAAATAATACCAGCAGAGTTAACAAAGGTTATGTACCCTGAAGAAACAGAAGCGTTGTCTGTTAATCTGTCAGCTCCTTCAAACAAATAAACATTTGAAAGAGTTGCGTCAGCAGATACGCCAATTCTCTTTAACTTAATCTGGGTAATTTTCTTTGTGCTTAAATCTCCGTTGGTAAAGGTGTATTTAGCTAATACGGCTAATCCTTGACCCTGAACTAAAGTTCCTGCAGCAGGATTGTCAGAAGCTAATGCTACGGTTATACCTTCGTCAGCAGCTTCTTCCTCTTCTTCCTCTTCCTCTTCTTCCTCTTCTTCCTCTTCTTCTTCTTCTTCCTCTTCCTCCTCTTCTTCACCGGCAACCAAGAACTCATCTAATTTTTCTCTTGTAGTTGATCCGACGAAACCGGTACCTTCTGTAAGACCCCAAGGAGCTAATACTTCATCAACGTACTTCTCCTGGAATTTAATTACTCCTCCCTTAGTCAAAGGACCAAAGTAGGTAGTTTCTTCTCCAGCAGAACCAACGCCTGAGTCAGCCAACTTGGTTTCTTCATCGGAATTTAAGATGATCTGCATACATTTTACATCATCACCTGTCATTCCAACTTTCAGGTTTCGGTCAAAGCTTGTAATGGTACATCCTTCAACAGTAGAAACAGGAGTTGTTTCTGCTCCAAGAGCCTCAATTTGGTCCTGAATGCTGTTTAAAAGATCCTGTAACTCTGACAAGCTCATTCCGCCAAGATCAATTGCCTGTGCAATGCCGGTGAACGTAAGTGCTAAACCAAGCATTGTCACAGAAGCTATAATCTTTTTTGTCATAATTAACTTAATTCTTTTAATTTGATTTTGACTTTCTTTCATCGTGTATGTCGACCTTTGCCCGCCTAAATTCTATTTTGGATTTTTCATCCTATGAATTTAGCGAACCAATTTTCATGGTCAAAGCTTTAAGACCACAAAAATCATTTAACCCTGCAAGAAAGCAAAGCTTTATTGAAGGGCCACGACACTTTTTACCTCTATCCCGTGTAAGCGGGAGTTTCAAATTTTAAAACAATAAATTGCGGACGAATCACTTTCCACAATATCATATTTACCCACCTTTACTGTTGTGGATAACTTATTCTATATATATCTTCCAGAACCGCATTATACTCTCCTTTTTCGTAGTTCTCCTTTGCGCTTATGAGCCTTTCCTGTTCAGCAGGCCCTAAGTACCAGTGTTCAACATCTTCAATCAATAATTCAATAAAAAGCTTGTAATCGCTTTCAAGCCCTTCAACCGCTTCTTCCGTCTCTATGATTGAAGTCAATATCTTCTGTTTTGGCTCTTCGGCCACCTTTATCTCTTCTGAACTTGTAGCTCCGGCTATCTTTCTTGCCTCATCTAAAACCTTTTTGCCTGCTTTTACGGTCAAATCAAGGCTTTTTCCCATTTCTAAAGCTACTTTCGGATCCCTTAAGTCAGCTTCTTTTAAAGCCAGTTTTGCCTGCGATACGCTGTCTTGAAGCTGTTTGAGTAGAGGAGCAAGCTCCTGCATCTGGGCTAATTCCTGTTCATATCTTTCCTGAGCAACTTTCAATTCCATCAAATTAGAAGAATAGAAAAAAGCCCCGCCAATTAAAAGCAAAGCTATGGGCAAGGCAAAAGCAGGTTTTAAGAAAAAACTCAAGGTAATATGAGACATCTCGGGTTCTTCACCTAGAATTCTGCTTTTTGTAGATAAAACCCAGTCCTTTCTGGGTTTAATTCCTCTCAGATTTTCAATTTTGCGAATAAGGTCTTTTTCGTTCATATTCGAAGCGTTATTTACCCTTCTTAGATTAAGACGTAGAATCTAAACTTGTGTTACACCCCCCTCTCTCTCGGTTTTCTCTTTATAACTGGGTTAATTTCATTAAGGAATCGGACAATTTCTTCGTGCTTCCATATCCCAGAGTAATAGTATGGTTTACCGTTCTTTGTTGTTTCGTGTTCATAAAAATTAAAGCCTAACCGTGAAATGGTTTTATTCACCAATTCCATAACGTTTCTCTTTGTGTTCACCATTCTCAACCCCAAGTAAGTCTTCCCACTCCTCTGATTCTTCTTATTATTTACAAAAATTGTCCCCTCGCTTTCATAAAAACCTCTAACAAATTCTTTCATACACTCCAAGTTTTGAGCAATAAACTCCTCAATTTTATTCATATTAAGCAGTCTGTACCATTCGTAAAAAGAAATACTGCTTACACATATTCTTATCTGATTAGACCACAGTGGGTTCTTATCTTTTAATTTTGTTATTCCTACTAATGGATTTAGCCCAATGTTTTTGAACGCATTATAAAAACTCCCAGCAAATTTGAAATCCTTCTCGGCAATATTTAGTCCTATAATCCTTTTATTCTTATTTTTTGACACAAAACCGTCACCTAAAAGTACGCCTAAGATATAGCTAATATTTTTGACTCTGGTTTTATCAAAATTTTTTATTCTCTTTAATCTCAAAGCCCATTGTCTTTCCCTTAATAAAATTCCAGCTTCATTCATCCTCCTCCTTATGGTTTGATAGCTAATATTCAACTCTTCTCCGATGTCACGTAAACTTTTTTGATTTACCCAATATTCTTTCTCAATCCAATGTTTATCTATATTTATCTTCATATTATTCTTCTCTAAGTTCGCTTTTTAGAGATTTCAAGGCGCGATGAATCATTATTCTCACCGCTCCCTCTGATTTATCTAGAATTTCGGCAATTTCAGAGACGGAAAGCTGGTCAAGATACCTCCAAATAATAACTTCTCTGTAATCCTCGTTTATGCCGGCAAGAGCATTTTTTATTTCGTCCACATCAGAGCTAATTTCCGCTTTTTCCTCTAAATTCGTATTAGGGTCAGCCACCCAGATATCCTCGGATGAGATTGTCTTAACGCGTCCTTTCTCGCGGTAATGGTCAATTACCAGATTTCTGGCCACCCGGTAGAGGAAAGCTTGGGCATTGTTAATTTCTTCTCCTTGCTTAAACCTGTCCCAACTCCGAATAAAAACCTCCGAAGACAGGTCTTCAGCGATTTCTTTAGAACTTACTTTTAAAAAAATAAACCGATAAATCTTATTGATGTATTGGTCGTATATCTTGCTAAATTTTTTTCTGCGAATATCCATTTTGTTAGGACAAGTTAGGACACTGTTTAGAAATTGTTAGGAAACTGTTAGGACAAAACAAACTAGTTAGGACATTTTGCTTGTCCTAACGATTATCCGGCAGTTTATAAAAGATTTGGTTGGTTTTCCCTATTCTTTCTATCATCCCCGCTTCTGCCAAGTTCCCAAGATCTCTTCTCAGGGTTCTTTTGGTAACTCCCTCAAAAAAATTCAAGATTTCCCCTGCTTGGGCGCTATGTTTCTTTTTCAATATCTCAATAATCTTTTCTTGCCTTGGATTTAAGTCAATATCGCTTTTATTCTTCTCTGCTGTCTCTTTTTCCGGCAATTTCTGATTCTGCATTAAATCAAGGTATTTTGAAACTTTTTCGTATTCTTTCCTTAAAACCAGAAAGTTTTTCTCATCAATCCATTTCTGAGACTGGGCTAAAGCAAAGAAACTGTTAATAATCTCAATATCTTTTTTAATCTTAGGAGATAAATCTTCTGCTTTTTCAACTCCCGGGTTGGGAGAGATTAAAAGAGAATTATTGAAGATTCTGAGAGATTTCTCTCTAATCTTGAATTTTAAGGGTTCTCCTTTAGGGAAAAGACCGCTCACTTTGTAAACTGCCTCTGTTAACTTAAAAAAATAATCTTTATACATTCTTCTAAATTGAGGCACTTTTTCTTTCCCATCTCTTTAATATACTATATGAAAAGATTTTCTTTTGCAATAGTAAAAAAACAGGGTATTATTTTATGCCGAAACTCAGCGCAAAATAACACCCTTTGTTGAGTCATAAAAGTTCTCTTATGTCTTTCCATGAATAAATCCTTGTACCGTAAAGGCAATGGCTGTTATATGGATTATGAAATAAAATGACTTTGCAAAATTTACTCAATCTCTCTGCAACCTCAGACTCATCTTCAATAGCAACCTCTATCTTTTCAGCCCTGGCAATGTTCAGTTTCCTTAAATCTGCGTCCTTTCTGTTAACATGATAAACTTTTCCAAAAGGAAGCTTATTGGCTTCAAGGGAATAAATGGTTGCCTTTTCTATTGAACTAGGTCTTGCGGTCCAATAGATTATCTGATTCATTCCGTTGCCTGAATTTGCAAGATAATTGAGAGCCCCTCTAGCGTAAGACATTACAGTCAAGCTCCCAAAGAATTTTTCGTCCTTGAGCCTCCTTTTCAGCCATCTATCTTGTTCCGTTTCTAAACAATTCCCATTCTTAAGTTTAAAAGACCTCCAATCAATTTCTTCTCCAAAAATTTCTAAAAAAATCCTTCCCAACACTTCGTATGTTGGGAACAAAGTTCCATCTAAGTCCACCGCAATTTTCATTTAAATTACCTCCTCTTATTAATTTTGAAAAGAGCCGTTGCAAACCGTCTAAATTAACAATATTATATATGTATACAACAGAAATTTACAAAACGCAAGACCTTAGATTCTGTTGACGCTTGGCGTCAACAGCCTGCTGAGATTTAATTTCAGCGGGCTGTTTAAAAAATATCTGCGGAGAAAAATCTCCGCAGATTTGTGTAAAAAATATTTTTTACTTATTTAAGCTACTAAGAATCTTAGATCCTTTAGTTTAAAAATCCTTTTGTCGCAACGACATTTTCCATTGTTAAGAGTATTAAACAGGATTGCCCTGCAAAATCCTCTTAAGTTTTCTATAGTTTCAACATCGCTTTCAACAACAATATTAATCCTTTCTTGTCTGACAATCTTTAGTTTACTTTTGGGTGCACGCCTTCTGTTGACGTAATGAATCCTCCCAACGGGAAGACGATTGTCTTCAAGTAAACGAAGCGTTGCCCCATTCAATACGCTCGGTCTCGCAGTCCAGTAGATTACCTCGTAACCATTCCTTCCGTTGGTTAAACTATTAAGAACTTCCGCAGCATTAGATCTCGCAACTAAACTTTTGTAAAAGTTCTCATTCATGAGTACCCTTTTAGTCCACTTCCCTTCTTCTGTTGCCATATAGAACCTACCTTTAGAGTAAAAAGAGTACCAATCGATTTCCTTTCCGAACACTCGAAAAAACATTTTGTTCAATACCTCATATGTTGGGAATACAACCTCATCCAGATCTATCGCGATTTTAATTTTAATCACTCCTTTCTTTTTTTTAAAAAAATCGTACACTTATAAATCCAATGCAAGCTGTACTGACTTGTCTTGTTCTTCCTGCCATTCAGATACAGTTCTTGGAATAGATTTTTCATCTTTTCCGAAAAGGACGTTTTCTACTATTTCTATTTTCTTCTTTAAGGCAAAGGTCATACCTAAATAAAAGATAAATGTTTTAGAGCCTGGATCGCAGAATACATGAACTTCTTCCGCCCACTCAATCTGTGAAAGAACTCTTATGCAAAAATCGTATCCTCGAGCATCATGATTAACACCCTCTTCAAATAAATGTACGACATTGCCTTTTTCTCTTTGGGTTTCTGCATATTTTCTCATTTTGTCCTGCGACACAATTGTCCCATCATTTATCGGTCCTAAAACCAATATTCTTTTCATTTCTTTTAGATCTCCTTTCTAAAATAGATTTTTCTTATTGATTGAATTGC
>CAZKKG010000015.1:0-7167 GCA_964553275.1 uncultured Candidatus Saccharibacteria bacterium | reverse complement strand
CATCATTATAAGGAAATTGTAGAGGCCGTGCAATATCACCGCTAAAGTTAAACCTATAAAAATTAGCTTTAGCCTGTTTTTGATATTGAAAAAAGAAAGAGCCATGAAATATCCTATCAGGGCTGAAACTAGAGCATGCAGAAATGTTGCACTAACGAACCTGACCCAGCTTGCTGAAAAAAGATCTATAGTCTGCCTGAAAGGAAAAAGGGTTAGAATGTTTTCCATAGCGGAGAATCCCAAGGCAGCAATAATCATGTAGAGCATAGCGTCAATTGGTTCGTCAAACTCTGCATGCGAGACAACTTTAATTTTTACCACTAAATATTTCATTAATTCCTCCGGCAGAGCTATGCCCAAAAGACAAAAAAGCCCCAAAGCGTAAGCTTTAGGGCAGGGGATTTGTCTAAAATAATCGGACATGCCTAATTCAATTAATGCAGCAGGAAGCGTAGCTATCATTCCTATTATGAAGACCTTCAAAATCATTGAATTAGATTCCGGGAGCACGTCTTTCCTTAGATAAAATAAAAGCCAGATAATGCTCGGGATGATTCCAAAAAATATTAAAAGTGGGTAATTCATGAATTAAGATATTGAACTTTGAAAGCTCTTAACGCGGCCACCTTTCTATCATTAAGCATTTCTCTTTCTCTTTTAAGGGAAGATGCTGATAAATTTGTTCTGTGAGAAAAGGCATGAAGGGATGCAGGAGTTTTAGAGAAGTTAGTAATACGTATAAAAGGACTTTCTTAGTTTTTTCTTTTTCAAGCTTTGAACTTTTATCTTTAATTTTTGAATTTTCAATATATTTGTCGCAAAAGTCATGCCAGAAAAAATTGTAAAGCTTATGGGCTGCTTTTCCGAAGCGGAACTTTTCTAAATCTTTTGTTACGGAGTTAGAAGTTTTTTCTAAAGATTTTAAAATTCTTTTATCATGAGAATTTAAATATTTATCTGTTGATTTTATTTTTCCCAATTTAATCTTTTCTTTTCCCGTTTGCATTAAGACAAATCTTGAAGCATTCCAAATCTTGTTGCAGAACTTTTTACCCATAATAATATTGTCCTCTGAAAATCTCACATCTTGAAGCTCGGTAATTTGGTAGGCAATTCCCATTCTTGTGGCATCTGCTCCGTATTTTTCAATTAATTCTATCGGATTGATGCCCGTTCCCAGGGATTTTGACATTCTTCTCCCGTCTTTCGTGAGAACGGTTGCATGTATATAGACATCTTTGAAGGGAATCTTTTTCATAAATTCCATTCCGGAAAATATCATTCTTGTAACCCAGAGATTTATGATGCCTCTGTCTGTAGATAAGGCGCTGGTTGGATAAAACCTTTCAAGGTCAGAACCTTTTTTAGGAATGCATTTTTCCTTGCCCTTGATGCATTCTTTGGGCCAATTCAATGTGGCAAAGGGCCAGAGAGCGGAGGAGAACCACGTGTCTAAAACGTCTGGAATTTGTTTGGGAACGCATTTTTTACACAGAGGACATTTCTTTGGTTTTTTAAGAGAGAGAAAGTATCTTTTTTCTTCAGGAGTTTTTTTGTTCTGACATTCCCAGATGGGAAGCTGGTGTCCCCACCAAAGCTGTCTTGAAATGCACCAGTCCCTTATATTATTAAGCCAATCAAGATATACGTTTTCCCATCTCTTGGGAGTGAACTTTATATTTCCCTGCTCGACCGTTTTTTTGGCTATTTCAGCAAGCTTGTCCATTTTTAAGAACCACTGCCAGGAAGGAATTGATTCTATCATTGTTCCGCATCTGTCGCATACGGGAATCTGGTGAGAGTAATCTTCAGTCTTTTCTAAAAGTTTTAATTTTTTTAAATCTTCAATTACTTTTTCCCGCGCCTGGAATATATTTAGGTTTTGGTAGCAGAAAGGAACATTTTCTGTCATTTTCTTGTTTTCGTCAATGACTTGTACGACTTCGAGATCGTGTCTTAGTCCGATTTCAAAATCAATAAAGCTATGAGCTGGCGTTACTTTTAAGGCACCGGTTCCAAACTCTATATCAATGATACGGTCAGCAATAATGGGGATTTCTTTGTTAACCAAAGGCAAAATTGCCTTTTTGCCTACAAGTTCCTTGCATCTCTTATCTTTTGGGTTTACCGCTACTGCTGTGTCTCCAAGCATTGTTTCCGGCCTTGTGGTTGCAACGGTAATATATTCTTTAGTGTCTTTGACGGGATATTTAATATACCAGAGATTTCCTTTTTCTTCTTTGTGGTTTACTTCCAGATCGGATAAGGATGTTTGGCATCTTGGACACCAGTTTATTACCCTCTTCCCTCTATATATCCATCCTTTCTTGTAATAATAGGCAAAGGACTTTTGAACAGCTTCGGCATAATCTTTGTCCATCGTAAACTTGGTCCGGGACCAATCAAGAGAAGAGCCTATTTTTTTAAATTGGTCTAGGATAATATTCCCGTATTTTTTCTTCCATTTCCATGTTTCTTTGATAAATTTCTCGCGGCCCAAGTCAAATCTTGTTTTCCCTTCTTTTTTTAATTTCTTTTCTACCACGTTCTGAGTAGCAATGCCTGCATGGTCCGTGCCGGGAAGCCACAGGGCTTTAAATCCCTGCATTCTCTTCCACCTTATTAAAATATCCTGAGTTACGGCATTAAGAGCATGTCCCATATGAAGCTCTCCGGTGATATTTGGAGGGGGGACGGTAATACAGTAAGGTTTTTTGTGGCGTTTTGGAAGATTATCCGGATTAAAAAAACTGCTCTCCGTCCAGAGTTTGTAAATCTTTTTTTCCACTTTTTGAGGCTCGTATCTCTTCCGAATCTCCATATATTTATTTTAAACGATTTTAGCTTGAAACTCAAAGAATAATTTTAATTTAGAGCTTGTAGTTTGAATTGGCTTTAATGTTTTTGCTTTTAATATCTCCCTCCAACCAGTGAGAATATGCGGTTATTGCCACCATTGCAGCGTTGTCGGTACAGCGTTTAATTTCCGGAACGAGATATTTTACCTTCGGGACTTCTTCTTTTATTTTTTGCTTAAACCGCTTTCTTAGTTCCTTGTTTGCAGCTACGCCTCCTCCTATCATGATTGTTTTTACTTTGAAATCCTTTGCCGCTTTCAAGGTTTTTAAAATTAAAACATCAATAATTGCCTGTTGGGTATTGTATGACATCTCTTGAATATATTCTTTCGACGCCCTTTCTTTTAAAGGTCTTTTTTTAAAATCATAGAGCACTGCCGTTTTAAGTCCGGAGAAACTGAAGTCATAGTTCTTCTGATGAATCATTGGTCTTGGAAGCTCTATTTTGTATTTTGATTCCCCCTTATACTTTCCTGACTCTTTTGCAATTTTAGGGCCTCCGGGATATCCGAGTCCCATAACTCTTGCTATCTTATCCAGGCATTCTCCCGCCGCATCGTCTCTTGTTTCTCCTAAAATCCCATACTTCCCAAGCTCCTTTATTAAGATTAGCTGAGTATGCCCTCCAGAAACAATCAGGGAAAGAGCAGGAAAGAGGTTTTGACATAATGGTTTTGAATTAATTTGTGAAAGAAGATTGGCGAATATATGAGCTTCAATATGGTTAATGGGCGCAACTTGAATCTGCCAGACATCTCCTAATGCTTTGGCAAAGTTTATGCCTATCCACAGACAGGGTTCAAGTCCCGGGCCTGCGGTCACTGCAATTAAATCTATCTTTGGCTTCTTGTATTTTTTTAAAAAGCTTGAAAGTTTTTTTAAAAGCAAAGGCTCTCTTTCTTCCAAGTCTTTAGAGGTTTTAAGATTCAACAAAGAGCCTTTTTTAGAGTTTTGAATTTTTAAAAGCCCAGCTTCTCTTAGTGCTCGAGATAAAACCGGAACTAGGTTTTTCTGATGTTCTCTTTTTGCCAGACTGGGGTAAACGCCTCCCCATTTTTGGTGAGCTTTTACCTGTGAAGAAACGATATTGCTTTCAATTTCAACTTTAGAACCCTTTGCTTTGAGGATAGAAATGCAGGTATCGTCACAGCTTGTTTCAATGGCTAAAATTCTCATATTTATACCTTAGGTTAGCTTAAATATTGCTTTTTTTCAATTTCTTGTTAAAATGATATTGATTTGGCCCTATCGTCTAGTGGTCAGGACAAGTGGCTTTCAATCACTAAACCGGGGTTCGATTCCCCGTAGGGCCACAGAACAAAAACCTGACTTCTTCAGGTTTTTTGTTTAATTAAGATTAATCTTTTCCTGAAAACTTTTTACTTTCTGCAACAGAAGAGGATGTTCTCTTAAAACAGGGTCCTGTTCAAGAAGCTCTTTTGCTATGGATCGGGTTTTTTCAACTAGACGTATGTTTTTTAAAGATTCCATGGCGATATCCGGAATGCCCCATTGTCTCGTGCCCATAAAGTCGCCCGGTCCTCTTATCTTAAGATCTTCTTCTGCAAGTTCAAAGCCATTTTTACAGTTAATCAAAGCCTTTAATCGCTGTCTTGTTTTTCCGCTGGCTTGGATGTCTTTTTGAATGCTTGATGATTTTTCGGAACCTGTAAGAAGGAAACAATAGGATTGGCGGCTTGATCTTCCCACCCTGCCTCGGAACTGATAAAGCTGGGCCAGTCCGAACCTTTCAGCTCCTTCAATCATTATTATGGTGGCTTCCGGAATATCAATACCGACTTCTATTACCGAAGTTGAAACCAAGATGTTAATTTTCTTTCTCTTAAAATCTTTCATGACCCTTTCCTTGTCTTTACTGCCCATCTTTCCGTGAAGCAATCCTACATTTAAATCCTTGAAGATTTTTTCAGAAAGCTTTTTGTATTCTTCTTTAACTGCCTTAACGTCTCCCCATGTTGAGTTTTCCTTTTCCGTTTCCGGTGTTTCAATTCTCGGGCAGATTACAAACACCTGCCTTCCTTTCTTAACCTCTTTTCTTATAAATTTATATGTTTTCTCCCTTTCTTTTGGAGCAATTATCTTGGTAATTATTTTCTTTCTTCCTTTCGGCAATTCATCAATCAAAGACAAATCAAGATCTCCGTATATGGTCAGGGCTAACGTTCTTGGAATGGGGGTCGCCGTCATAGAAAGAAGATGGGGGATAACGGGAGAGTTTTTAACTTTCACAAGCCTTGCCCTCTGTTCTACTCCGAATCTATGCTGTTCATCAACTATTACTAAAGCGAGATTTCCAAACTTTACCTTGCCTTGGATTAGAGCATGAGTGCCGATTAAAATATCAATTTTCCCATCTTCTACTTTTTCAAGTAATTTTCTGCGAGATATTTCTATAAAGTCATTGTCTAATTTCTTTGAATAGAATCTGTCTTCTTTTCCCGTCAAAAGTCCGATATCAACTTTAAAATCTTTTAACATTTCATGGACTGTCTTAAAATGCTGTTTTGCTAAAACTTCGGTTGGGGCCATAAAAGCAACCTGATATCCTGACTTAACGGCGTTTAGTCCCGCAAGGGCGGCAACTACTGTTTTTCCGGAACCTACATCTCCTTCAAGAAGGCGGTTCATTGGTCTTGGTTTTTCAAGGTCTTTTAAAATTTGCCAGGCCGATTTCTTTTGAGAATCGGTGAGTTTAAACGGAAGGGATTTCGTTAATCTCTGCAAGAACTTTAAACTTAAAGGTATTGGGGGAGCCTTCAAGCTTCTAATCTTTAATCTTTGTTTTAAGACGGAAAGTTCAATAAAAAAAAGGTTTTCAAAAGAAAATCTTTCTTTAGCTTTTTGGGCTAATTCTTCAGAGTCCGGGAAATGAATTTGTCCGATTGCTTGGGAAATAGGGAGGAGATTTTGCTCTTTTAATATCTTCTCCGGCAGGGGATCCTTAATTTGGTTTTGAATTTGAAACAAGGCAGATCTTATTATATACCTTAGCCATCTTGAAGACAGTCCTCTGGTCTCCTGGTAGACGGGCACAATTCTTCCAGTGTGGGTTAAGTTGGGAGAAGTAATTTTTTCATAGGCAGGGTTGCTCAAATATATTCCATTTTTCCCTACACTTATCTTTCCTGCCAAAGAAATCATGTCTCCCGGCTTTAAAGTTTTTGTTAGGTAGGGCTGGCTAAACCAGGTTACTTTAATAGCCCCGGTTTTGTCTTCAACTATCGCATGGGTGAGCGTTATGCCTCTTTTCCACGTTCTGCTGTTATCTATTTCCAGAATCTTGCCTTGAATGCATAAAGGCTGGTTAATCTTCGCTTTGGAGATCGGTATCACATTTGAAAAATCCTCATAGCGATGAGGAAAATGATAAAGGAGATCCTGAACATTCTTTATTCCCAGCTTCTTTAACCTTTTTTGATATACAGGCCCGATATATGGGAGTTTTTCAATAGGAGTTGAGAGGTTCATTAATTTAAAGAGATTATTCCTATTTTATGTGCCCTCGCCGGGATTCGAACCTGGATCTGAGGCTCCGCAAGCTCCTGTTCTGTCCATTGAACTACGAGGGCTTTATACTATTGGAAATATCACAAAAACGGGTTAAAATCAAATTGACATTTGTATATTTAGGTATTAGAATAACAAAAGCAAAAAGGGAGGAGTACTCAAATGGTTACGAGAGCGGCTTGCTAAGCCGTCGTCCTTTATTGGACTTGTGGGTTCGAGTCCCGCCTCCTCCGCATAGAACAGAAGTGTCGAGGTTTAACCTCGACAGGTGGGCAGGATAAAGTAAGTGATATGCATATGAATATTATTCAAGAAAATGTTGATTGTTCCGGCATCAAATTAACATCTAAGGACGTCCATGGAAAAGAAGTGGGCAGGGCGTTTTTGTATATAATGCATAATGATTTGCATGATAAGCCCTTTGGTTTTATGGAAGACGTGTGCGTTGTAGAGGAAATGCGCGGAAAAGGATTGGGAACTTCTCTTGTAAAACGTGTTATCGCATTAGCAAAAGAAAAAGGATGCTATAAGCTGGTTGCCACTAGCCGACATTCTCGAGAGAAAGTCCATCAGCTATATGTGAAATTGGGATTTAAAGATCAAGGGAAGGAGTTTCGTATTGATTTTTGACTCTTCTGAGTACAACGAAAATTGTACTTTCTTTTTCTAATATTGTTTTGTGAGATATGGAGGGGTGCGAGAGCGGTTGAATCGGACAGTCTTGAAAACTGTTAAGGTAGAAATATCTTCGTGGGTTCGAATCCCACCCCCTCCGCCAATT
>CAZKKG010000014.1:0-7186 GCA_964553275.1 uncultured Candidatus Saccharibacteria bacterium | reverse complement strand
CTAAGTGCGTAAGAGATTTTTACAAAAAATAGCATGAATAGTTTTCTAAAAAGAGGCAGTGTATTTTTTCTAATAGGGGATTTGATTTTAATCGTTTTTTCAGTTTGGCTTGCCTTTCTAATAAGGTTTGAATTGCAAATTCCCGAAGAACACGTTCTAAATTTGGCAGGGATGAGTATTTTGTCTCTGGCTTTTTGTGTTCCCGTCTTTTACTACCTGCGTCTTTATTCTCTGTCTTGGTCGTATGTCTCTCTAAGCGACATCGTCAGCTTGTTTAAAGCAGTCCTCTTAAGTTTTATCCTTATGGGAGCCGCTTTGTTTTTATTAAGGGATTCTGTGTTGTTCTCAGGTTTTCCCCGTTCAACTTTCTTTATTAGTTTCTTGCTTGTTTTCCTTTCAACGGGAGCAGTTCGTCTTTCAAAGAGATTCTATCTTCAGACATTTCAGCCAAAAGGCAAATTGAAAAAGGAGAAGACATTGATTGTGGGAACCGGAGACACGGGGGAACAAACCTTGAGGGGTATTTTAAATTCGGTAGACTCTCCGTACCAGCCGGTTGGCTTTGTCTGTGACAGTCCGGAAAAACAAGGGCTTTCAATCCACGGGTTTAAAGTTTTAGGGAAAATTGATAATATTCCCGAAATAGTTGAAAGGGAAAATGTCAAAAATATGGTTATTGCTCTTTTGTCAGACGATTCTCAGACAATAAAAAGAGCTGTAGAAAAAGGGAGAGAGGCAGGACTGAAGAAAATCAAGATAGTTCCTTCGGTAACGGCAATTATGAATGGTGAAATACCTGTAAGCGATTTAAAGAATTTAGAAGTAGAAGACCTGCTTGGAAGAGACCCGGCTTTACTTGATTTTAATTGTATTGAAAACTTTATCTTAGGGAAAGCAGTTCTTGTTACCGGCGGAGCAGGATCTATAGGGTCTGAACTTTGCTATCAAATAGCTAAGTTCAATCCAAAATTGCTTTTAATTTTAGATCAGGACGAAACGGGCATTTTTAACATTAAAAACAAGCTTGAAAGAAAATTTCCCGAATTGAATCTTTTAGCTGAAGTGGGAAATATTTGCGATGAAAGGAAATTGGATCTTATCTTTCAAAAACATCATCCTGACATTGTATTTCATGCTGCTGCCTACAAGCATGTTCCTTTGATGGAGGCCTGTCCGGAAGAAGCAGTAAAGAATAATATTTTTGGTACAGAGATTTTAGCCGATACGGCTTCAAGATATAAAGTTAAGAAGTTCATTTTTATCTCAACGGACAAAGCTATAAATCCGAGTTCCGTAATGGGAGCTTCAAAAAGAATTGGTGAAAAAATATGCCAGTCTTTGAATGGAAAATCAGATACAAAATTTGCTTCCGTAAGATTCGGCAATGTTTTAGACAGCAGGGGAAGCGTAATACCTATTTTTAGAGAGCAGATTAAAAGGGGAGGACCGGTTGAAGTTACCCATCCCGACATGAGAAGATATTTTATGACCATTTCGGAAGCCTGCTTGCTTGTAATGGAAGCAGGAGCCATGTGTCAAGGAGGGGAAGTTTTTGTTTTGGATATGGGAAAGCCAATTAAAATATTGGACCTGGCAAAGGAAATGATTAAGCTTTCAGGCTTGGAGCCGGATAAAGATATTCCTATTGTTTTTACCGGAATAAGGCCGGGAGAGAAGCTTTTTGAAGAAATACTCGGGTCAAAAGAAGATGTTTTAACTACCGAAAGCAAGAAGATTTTTAAAGCAAAACTTGCTTCTGTTGATTCAGAAGGTTTTAAAAAAGGGCTTTTGAAACTCAAGAACCTGGAGAGTTTTGAAAAGATAATAATAGTAAATGGGTTAAAAGAGCTTGTATCAACTTATAATCCTAAAGAAGAAAAATAAATAAACAAAGCTTATGGAAAAAACTTGGTTAAAAGTAATTAGGACCGCAACTTACCTTATTTTATTTACCCCCTTGGTGATTACCTCAAGATTCTTTTTCCCTTATGTCGGTCCCAAAAGCATTTATTTTATTGCTTTGTCAGAGATAATATTTCTTGCTTATCTTTTTTTAATTATAAGTTCCAAGAAATATCGTCCCAAATTCAATGTTCTGCTTTTGGCTTTATCTTTATTCTTAATTGTTCTTTGCTTAAGTTCCTACTTTGGAGTTGATTTCCAAAACAGCTTTTGGTCAAAATATGAAAGAGTAACGGGACTTTTTACCTGGTTTCATTTGTTTGCTTTTTTTGTGGTGCTGTCTTCCGTTTTTAAAGAGAAAAAGGAATGGCTCAGCATCTTTGGGGTATCTATTGTTGCAGCTGTTTTTGTCAGCTGCCTGAGCATTCTTGAGAAGATGGATATAAACCTCATTGGCGTATCAAGCAGAGGAGGGGCAACATTAGGAAACTCTTCTTTTTTGGGAACGTACCTGATGTTTAATTTCTTTATTGCCCTCTATTTGTTTTTTGAGACCAATCCCGAAAGACTTCAAGATGCCTCGTATAAATTGTTTAATTTCTGCTCTTTGCTGGGAATGGGTTTGATCGGCTTGGCTTTATGGTTCAGTGAAGCTAGAACGGCTCTCTTGTCTACCCTGGGAGGAGTGTTTTTGTTTTCTATTTTGTACTTAATCTTTTCTAAAAAGAAAATATTAAAGTATTTCGGTGTTTTAGCAATGGCAGTCTGTCTGCTTGCAGTCGTTTATTCAGTTTATTTTGTTGTTTCTCATCCAAAAGAAGCGGAAGAAAAACTTGTTGAACGATTTGGTTCTTCTGCTATTGTGCCGAGAATAGATGTTTACGAAATGAGCCTGCAGGGAGTAAAAGAAAAACCCTTGCTTGGATGGGGACCGGAAACTTTTGCATTAATCTTTGTTAAAAACTTTAATCCCCAATTTTTTACAGAAGGATATGGTGCAGATATTTGGTATGACAAAGCCCATAATATTATTTTTGACACATTGGTTTCCTGCGGTATTTTAGGACTTTCCTTTTATCTTTTAATCTTCGCAGCTTGTTTCTATATCCTATGGAAAAAGTACTTGCAAGGGAAAATTAATTTCTGGATGGTCGGAATCTTTTCAGTCGTTTTAGTTGCATATTTTGCCCAAAACCTTACCGTTTTTGACATGGTAAGCTCCCTTTTGATGTGGTTCCTGATATTAGGATTTATAGGGTCTTTGTGCTCGGAGAACGAAGATTCCCAAGAATACGGAAAAATTAAATTTAGCAAGCTATTAAGTTTTATTATTCTAATTGCTTTTTGCTTTAGTTTTTTTAATTTTGTAATCCAGCCAACCAAAAAAGGATGGTACATTATTAAAACTGTAAATACCCAGCCGTTTTCTGATGCGAGGTTTTCCCTTTACAAGGAAACCCTTTCTTTGTCGCCTCTGGGACAAGATCAAGTGAGGGAGTTTTTTGCAGATGCAATCATTACACTGTCCGAGAATGAAAACATAGGCAAGGTTCCCAAGGAGGATGTAATAAGGGAGTTTGACTTTATCGCAGACGAATTGAAGAAAAGCGTTGAAAGAGTTCCTTCAAATTACAGATTAACATTAAAATTAGGAAAACTTTACAATGCCTATTTTCCCTTTGATAAAACCAAAACGGCTGAAGCGGAATACTTTCTTGAAAAAGCAATTGAATTGAGTCCCAGGAACCAGCAGGGATATTGGAGTTTGGCGCAAACAAAGCTTTTTAAAAATGAAATAGATGAAGCAATTTCTTTGGCAGAAAAAGCAGTAGAGCTTGAACCTAAAACCTTGCAATCCCATCTTATCCTTATTCAGATTGTCAGAATAACAAACGATCTTGAACTGCTTGAGCGAAAGATAAGAGAAGCGCTTAAAATTAATTTGAGTTGGGCAACAAGCATTGGACAGGCCTTGGGTACTGAGTTGGAGAGACGGGATTGATTGACAAAATTTATTAAATTGTCCCGAATTAAGACTTTTTTAGATTTTCACAATCTTATTCTTTTCTCAAAATCATGGTAAAATATAGGTGACAAAGATTGCTACTTTCTTTTGTGATACTTTTGAACGCAAGCTCTCTGAGATAAAAGTATCTAAGATTAAGTAATTGTTACCCAAAGTTGTTTAAATAACGACTCAGAAAATATTCATTATGAAGACAAAAACTGCTCAAGAAATTCAAGATAATATTTTTCGTAAGATGCCTGCTGAAGGGAAGATAAAACTGACTTCAGAATTTTCTTCATTTTGTTTAAAATTGAATAAACTTAACAAGCATGGAAATAGAAAAGCTTTTAGTAAAAATAGCAAAAATCTTAAATAAGCTTAATATTCCTTATTTAATTACCGGCGGAATTGCTGTAACGGTTTGGGGCAGGCCGCGCGCCACGTTTGATATTGATGTTGTTGTTGAATTAAAAGAGCCAAAAGCCCTTTTTTTACTTAAATCCTTAAAAGATTTCTCTAAAGCAGGTTACGTAAGCGAAGAAGCAGCGAAGTTAGCATTGAAAGAAAGAGGAGAATTTAATTTCATTCATCCCGAAACTGGCCTAAAAGTGGATTTTTGGATAAAAAAAGATACTATTTTTTCGGAAAGCGAATTTAAGAGAAAAATTCTCAGGAAAATTGGGAAAGAAAAAATCTATTTTATTTCTCCGGAAGATCTCATATTAGAAAAGCTTTTATGGTATAAACAGAGCCTTTCCACACGTCAATTAGAAGATATCGAATCAGTTTTAAAAATTTCTAAAGTTGATTTAAAATATATTAAGAAATGGGCGAGCAAGCAATCTACGATTAGATATCTCAATAAACTGCTTAGCTAAATCAAGCCCTGGTTTAGACAAAAAAATTGTTTAATATAAAAAATAAAGGTCGAAGATAATTTACACAAAATCATGATTAACTTTTTAATTTTTATTATCTTAATCTTCGGGATAGGAGGATTAAGAATTGTAAACCAATACGAACGCGGAGTTATTCTTACCCTTGGCAAGTACGCCGGAACCAGGAAACCGGGATTGACCTGGATTCTTGTAGGAATTCAAAGAATGATAAAAGCAGATTTGAGAATTACCACAGTTGATATTCCAAGGCAAGAAGTGATAACTAAAGATAATGTGACCGTTGGCATCAATGCTGTAGTATATTTTAGAGTTGAGAACGCAGAAAAAGCACTTTTGGAAATTAAGGATTTCTATACAGCAACCGCTCTTTATGCGCAAGCTACATTGAGAGATATAATCGGGGGGATAGAGCTTGATGCTCTTTTAACCGAAAGGGAAGGGATTGCTAAGGAAATAAGAAACATTGTTGATATTGCTACCGACCCATGGGGAATTGACGTTACTTCGATTAAAATTCAGGATATTGAATTGCCAGCTGATATGAAAAGAGCCATGGCAAAGCAAGCTGAAACAGAAAGAGAGAGAAGGGCAGTGATTATCAAAGCTAAAGGAGAAATTGAGGCTGCTGAGAACCTTAAAGAAGCAGCTAGAGCCCTTAGCTCTGTCCCTGGCGGGCTTTCATTGAGAACCTTGGGGACAATAGATAATCTTCAGGCAGATCCTTCAAAGATGATAATATTTGCACTTCCAATCGAGATATTGGAAGGAATAAAAAACTTAGGTCTGAAAAAAACCATTAAGGAATAGCTTATGCTCAATAAAAAATTGAGTTATTTGCAGATTGCCTTAAACGGAACCCTTTCAGAAGCGGAGGGGATAATTGGATTGCTTCCAGCTTCTGATAGGATTTTGGTTGAAGCAGGAACCTCTTTTATCAAAGCTTACGGAATACAAGGGATTTCAATTATAGATAGGTTATGGAGCTATAAATTGGGCAAGAAAGGATATATTGTTGCTGATTTAAAATGTATGGACAGAGGGTTTACGGAAGTTATAGCAGCGAAAGAATCTGGAGCTCAAGCGGCAACATGTTTAGGGTTGGCCCCAATCCAAACAATCGATTTATTTATTGAAAAATGCAAAGAATTAAATATTGATTCAATGATTGATATGATGAATGTTGAATTTCCTTTTGAGATTTTAGAGAAATTGAAGCAAATTCCAAATATTGTAGTTTTGCATAGAGGAGTTGAAGAATCAGAAATGAGTAACAAGGAAATTCCATATTTGCAAATTCATAAAATACTTGAAACATATAATGTTTTGATTTCAATAGCCGGAGGGGAAACGTTCAAAGAGGTCAGAGGGGCAATTTTCAATGATGCAAATATTGCTGTTGTTTGGAAAGCTTTCTCCGAAAACCCGTTACAAACAGCTAAATTAGCCAAAACCTTTTTAAGGGAAGTAAGATGATTTTAGAAAGAAGAAAAAAATATCTTCAAATTGCTTTAAACAGCGATTTAATTGAAGCAGGAAAGATTATTCGAAATCTTCCATTTTCCGACCAGATAATAATTGAAGCGGGTACTCCTTTGATAAAAACTTGCGGGGTCAGAGCGATTTCAAGAATAAAAGAAATAGCCTTAGAAAGGTTTTCCAACGAAGAGATAAAAAGAGAGTATATAAAAACTTTTCCTTCCCTAATGAAGTTTTTAGTAGCGGGAAACTCTACTTCTCGTCAGACAATGATAGATTACTTAGCAAAGAAAGGGAAGTCCTCATCTTTTGAACCGTATGTTGTAGCTGATATTAAATGTAATGACTTAGCAAGAAAAGAAATAGCTATTATATCTGGAGTCCAGGCGGCGACATGTTTAGGAGTAGCTCCTATTGAAACAATAGACAGCTTTATTGAAGAATGTAAGCATTCTCATATTGATTCAATGATTGATATGATGAATGTTGAAAATCCTCTTTTGGTTTTAAAGAAATTAAAACAAGCCCCAGATGTAGTCATACTCCATCGGGGAGTGGATGAAACAGAAATAGATAAAGAAAAGCAAATTCCCTATTATCAAATAAGGCAAATTAAAGGGAATTATAATGTTTTAGTTTCAATAGCTGGAGGGGATACTATTGAAGAAGTAGAACGAGCATTTTTTAATGATGCGGATATAGTTGTAGTATGGAAATCTTTTTATAGAAGTACCGAAGAAACTGCCAAGCTTGCCCAGAGGTTTTATGAAAAATTAAAAATATCTGTTGTCAGCACAGCATAAAAATCTTAAAAAAAGCCTGTTGATGCTTAGTGTTAACAAACCACTTGACTTCTTCTTATTATTTTGCTAATATGCAGACAGTGAGCGCGATCTGCCTC
>CAZKKG010000013.1:0-7755 GCA_964553275.1 uncultured Candidatus Saccharibacteria bacterium | reverse complement strand
ACTTCTTTGGCTCCGGCTTCTTTGAGCGCTCTTGCACACCTGTTCATAATTAAACCGGTTGAGTAAAGATCGTTAACTAATAAAATCTTTTTGTCTTTTATTCTTTTTTCGTCTTTTACTCTAAAAGTGTTTTTCAAGATATTTTCTTTGAAGGATGTTTGCGGGGAAATCTTTGTTAAAACATCTTTTTCAAAAGGCAAGTTTAATTTTTCAGAAAGACTTAGGGCTATCAATTCTGACCGGCTGAATCCTTGTTCTTTTATTTCTCTTGGAAGCAAGGGGATATAGGTTACGATAAAATCCTTAGGCATCTGGTTTGACATCTCAAAATGGGCTATAATTAAATCAGCAAGAGGGTCTGATAATTCTCTTATCCGTTCAAAGAGTTTAATTGCCCTGCTGACTATTCTATTTTGATAAGGACAGGCGGCGTAAAGACCGTCTAAAGAAGTTTCAGTTTTGCAGGTTTTGCAGGTTCCGGGAAGTATTTTTGATGTTTTTCTGATATAATCTGGATAAAGAATTCTTTTTTTACAAACAGGACAGTATTGATATTCTAAAATTTCGATTAAACTTAAACAGTCGTAACAAAGATAAGTCCCTTGTTTGCCGCAGCTAATGCAGGAAGGCGGGAATAAAAGGTCCAGAATAAATTCTTCAACAGTCTTTAGCCAAGCAAACATAGTAATTTATACTTTTCCACAACCCTATTTTATGTTGTGTTTAATTTATGTTATTATATGATAATAGCATAAAAGTTATCGCAGAAATAAATAGGAAGGAAAATTTAGCATGAATTGGTCTCCGTTTAAAAAAAATCCTAATAATTGTTTAGGAATAGACATAGGAACTTCTTCCATTAAGATGGCTGAGGTTAGGAAAAAAGGGAATCAGAAAGAATTAAGAAATTACGCAGAAATCGAAATTAAAGATATTTATCCGGACCTTAAAAGAAATATTTTATCAAAAGAAAGCGAGGAAATAGCTCTTATCATTGAGGCGCTCTTAAAAGAGGCAAAAACAAAAACCAAAGCAGCAATTTTTTCGCTCCCGGATTATTCAAGCTTTTTTATCAACTTTACTTTGCCTTTTATGACCAGAGAGGAAATTCCCGAAGCGGTAAAGTTTGAGGCGCCGATCCACATTCCGCTTCCTTTGTCTAAAGTTGCTTTAGATTGGCAGATGGTTGAAGCTCCTGACAAAAAAACGCAAAAACCTATCAAGATTTTAGCCGTTGCGGTGCCAAATGAAATAGTAGATAAGTATAAGGAAATTGCTTCCTTGGCAAGATTGGACATGGTGTCTTTAGAAGCAGAAGTTTTTGGATTGATAAGGGCTTTGGTAAGAGATAAAGAGCCTACAGCCATTATTGATATTGGACAGGAAAGCACTACTTGCAGTATTGTTGATAAAAAAATATTAAAAGTTTCTCATAGCTTTGATTTGGGAAGCAGGAAGTTGGTAGATGTTTTAATGAAGGGTTTGAATGTTGACTATCGAAAAGCTGAAAAGATTAAAAAGAGAGAGGGGCTCCTGGGGGATGAGAAAGTTAAAAGTTACTTGACCCCGATTGTAGATAATATTTTAAGAGAAACTAATGAAATTTGTAACGATTTCTTAAAAATTGAGAGAAGAGAAATTAAAACCATAATATTATCTGGAGGAGGTTCTCTGCTCAGTGGCCTTAAGGAACATTTTGAGAAGAATCTGAATTTTAAGATAGAAATTGCTAATCCTTTTGCAGAGCTTAGTTGTCCGGAAATACTTTCAGGAAAATTAGAAAAAATGGGCCCTTTTTATGCGATATCAATAGGTATGGCTTTAAGAGGGTTTGGCTTAGGAGAATTTAAATAAAAATATGAATTTGCGAATGGAATGCGAATGCTGTAAGCGCGTCTGATGATAAAATTCTCAATTTACGGCATTCAAACTCAATTCGTTATTATATAATATGGTTGGAATTATACCAAAACCTGCGCCAAAAGTGCCTTTATGGCAGCAAATTGCTTTCTATTCTGCAATTATCTTATTAATAGCAGTAATAGCATCATATTTTGGCCTGGGATATCTTGAGAAAAAAGCATCGGAAAAGATTAAAAATCTTGAAGTTCAAATTGCCAATGTCAAAACCGAGGAAGAAATGGCACTCAGGAGGGAATTATTTAGAAAGGAACAAAATATTAATGACTTTATAGTTGTCTTGAGTAAGCATGAGGTTCATTCTGCTCTCTTCCTTTTTCTAGAAAGGATTTGCCATCCCAAAGTTCAATTCTTGGAAGTTGGTTTTTCAACGGAGGAAACAGGGCCTCGGGTAGAAATTCCTGCAAATGCAGAAAGCTATGAAGTTGTCCATCAGCAGTTGATGATTCTTAAAGATGAATCTTTGATTAAAGGATTTCAACTGGGAGGTATCAACATCGGAAAGGACGGTAAGATTGGTTTCAATCTGTTATTAAGTTTGGATCCTGAAATTTTTAAATTTGAGTAAAAATAATTTTAAAATTAAGAAAACATGGAGAATAAAATAATTATTACCATTATTATCTTCACGATAGTGTTGGGGGTAGGAATGGGGTTAATATGGCCCAAATATCAGTGCTACAAAGTGTCGAGATTGGAAGTGGGCAAAAAGGAAACAGAACTTGTATATAATCAGCAGTATTTTTCGCGGCTGAAAGAAATAGAGACCGAACTTGCCAGAAACCAAGAGTCTGTTTCAAAAATAGAATCTGCTTTGCCCGAATACTTTTCTGTGCCTGCCTTTTTTGCGAATCTTCAAAAGATGAGCGCTCAAGCAGGGTTAATTTTAAATCAGGTTTCAAAGTCTTCAACTAAAGATAATGAAGGAGTAAAAGAGCATTCCTTCTCAGTATCTGTTTCCGGTACGATTTCAAGCTTTGAAAACTTTATTCTATACCTGGAAAATTCGGTAAAATTGGTAGATGTAGAAAGCTTTGGTTTTTCTTCTCCTACGGAAGAAGAGGCAACGGACGAAGAAGTACTTGATTTTAATTTAGCGATAAAAACATATTCATATTAAAAATTGAGCATTTAAGTATCTTTAACATTTAAACTTTTCATGTTTATATGTTTAAATGCTTAAAAGCTTAGAGGAATTGTGGCTATAACTTTTGGATCCCGCCAGAAAAAAGAAAAAAATCTAGTTTTACTTTTCGTTATAATCGTTGCTTTTGGGGTGGTGATAGTAAGCTTTATCTTGGGCCAAAGGTCAGCTCCTTTGTTTTTGGAACCTTCCAGACCCGCAGAACCCAAGATAAATTGGAACCTTTTATCCAGTCCTACTTTGCAAAAACTACAACTATTGCAGGAAATCCCTCTTTTAGACGGAGAACCGGGCAGAGAAAATCCGTTTTTACCGTATTAAATAAAATTAGAAACTTATGGCTGTGTTAATTGATGAACTAGTTCGTCTTAAGAAATTGCCAAAAATAAAGGCGAATGAACTAAAAGAAAAAATAAAGACCTCCGACAAAAGAGAGGAAGAAGTAATATTAGCGAATAACATAGTCCCGGAGGACTTTTTATTTGCCCTGAAAAGCAAAAAGCTGAATATTCCCTTAGAAAGAGTTTATCCCGAAGACATTTCTTTGAAGATTTTGGAATTAATTCCTGAAGATTCTGCAAGGTATTATGAAATGATTGCTCTGGCGGAAAAAGGTGAAATTGTGAAAGTAGGAATGGTTTACCCGGACAATTCCAAAGCGAAAGAAGCTTTGGAATTTCTGGCAAGACAATCGGATTTCTCTTACGAAATCATTCTCATTACCTTATCAAACTTTACCGTTCTCTTAAGGAAATACAAAAGTTTAAGAAAAGAAGTAAGTGCTGCTTTGGGGGAATTAGAAGTTGAAGAGCCCAAGAAGATTAGAAAAGAGGAGATTAAAAAGATGGCCGAGACGGCTCCGATTAGTAAAATAGTGTCGGTGATGTTGAGGCACGCTGTGGACGGAGGGGCTTCCGACGTACACATAGAACCGATTGGCGATAAGTTGAGAATAAGATACAGAACATTAGGCCGTCTTTACTCTTCGTTGTCTTTGCCTATAAAAGTCCATCCCGCGGTAGTTGCCAGAGTAAAAATTCTTGCGAAGTTAAAAATTGATGAAACAAGAATTCCTCAAGACGGGAGGTTTAGTTTAAAAATGGGCGCAAAGGACATTGATTTCAGGGTTTCGACCTTTCCTACATCTTCAGGGGAAAAGGTTGTAATCAGAATCTTGGATCCCGAAAAAGGACTCAGGGACTTTAAGAAACTTGGATTAGTCGGCAAAAATCTTGAAGCGATGAAGGAAGCCATTGCCAAACCTTACGGCATGATTTTGGCTACAGGTCCTACCGGTTCCGGTAAAAGTACAACCTTGTATGCCCTCTTGAGAATTTTGAATAAAGAAGAAGTCAACGTAATAACTCTGGAGGACCCCATTGAATATCATTTGGAAGGAGTAAACCAATCCCAAGTAAAACCGGAGATAGGATATACTTTTGCAAAAGGATTAAGACATATTATGCGTCAGGACCCCGACATCATCATGGTTGGTGAAATCAGAGATGAGGAGACCGCTTCTCTTGCAGTACACTCTGCTTTGACGGGGCACCTAGTTTTGTCCACCCTGCATACCAATGATGCTTTAGGCGTAATTCCCAGGTTGGTTGATATGGGTGTACAGAATTTTCTTATTCCTTCTTGTTTAAATATTGCTTTGGCTCAAAGATTGGTAAGAGTTCTTTGCCCCGATTGTAAAAAGAAGATAAAAGCTTCTGAAGGAGCTCTGAAGATTATAGACGAAGAATTAAAAGATGTGCCCGAAAAGATTCGCAAAGAGATAAAGATTCCTTCACCTTTGTACATCTGCGAACCCCAAGGATGTAAAAAATGCAATCATACGGGCTTTACCGATCAGATTGGTATTTTTGAAGTTTTGTTAATGACTCCGGAATTAGGCCAATTAATTTCAAAAACCCTTTCCGTAACGGAAATCCGCAAAGAAGCAAGAAGGCAGGGCAGAACTACCATGAGGCAGGACGGTGTCCTAAAAGTTTTAGAGGGGATAACCACTATTGAGGAGGTATTAAGGGTAACAAAGTAAACATATAAACATTCGAATAATTTGAAGATATATGATTGGTGGTCATAAACAAAAAACTAAAGATTTATTATCTTTAGCCGCAAAAAAGAAGGCATCGGATATTCATCTTATTGCGGGCTGCGTCCCAATAATGAGAATTAACCGCAAGCTTGATTTTTTGCTTAAAGAAGAAAAATTGTCAGCGGATGATGTTAGGGCAATGTCTTTTTCTTTAATGGATGAAGGGCAAAAAGATAGATTTTTAGAGAAGAAAGAAATTGATTTTGCCTATTCATCAGAAGACAATCACCGTTTTAGAATTAATGTTTTTTTTGAGAAAGGGCAGGTAGCTTGCGCTTTGAGATTGATACCCGACAAGATTTTATCGCTGGAAGAATTGAATCTTCCTCCAATATTGTATGTTTTCACCACTGCTTTGCAGGGTTTCGTTCTGATAACAGGACCCTCGAGCCATGGAAAATCTACAACTTTAGCTGCTTTGATAGATGAAATCAATCACACGAGGCATGAACATATTATAACCATTGAAGATCCTATTGAATATGTTTTCAAGGGAGATAAGTCAATTATTCAACAGAGAGAAGTTTTTCAAGACACACTAAGTTTTGCTAAAGCGCTGAAATCTACTTTTCGTCAAGACCCCGATGTTATTATGGTGGGAGAAATGAGAGATTCTATAACCATGGCTACCGCTATTACTGCAGCAGAAACAGGCCATTTGGTTTTTGCGACCCTGCATACTAATTCGGCGGCTCAAACAATCCATAGAATTGTGGACGGTTTTCCTCCCGGACAGCAGGGGCAAATAAGGGCTCAGCTTTCATCGTCTCTTTTGGGGGTAGTTTCTCAGCGCCTTATTCAAAGAACCAAAGGGGGATTGATTCCTGCCTGTGAAATAATGATTAGAAATACAGCTGTAGCCAATTTGATCAGGGAGAATAAAATTCATGAAATTCCTTTGGTTATTGAGACTTCGATGGAAGAGGGGATGATGTCCATAAACAGATCTTTGGCCAACCTGGTTAAGTCAAGCGAAATTAGCCTAGAAAGCGCTTTAAACTATTCATTGAATCCCGTTGAACTAAAAAACCTTATAAAAAGGTAGGATATAAGGTATAATTCAATTAGTATGAAGTTTAAGTATTGGGCGAGATCTAAAGACGGTAAGTTTGAGAGCGGAGTTATTGAAGCCTCTTCAAGAGGGGCGGCTTTAGAGATTTTAAAATCAAGTCATCTGTTTGTAACCGGGCTTGAAGAAACAGAATCAGTTCCTTTTTGGGCAAGAGATATTAGGTTGTTTGAAAAGATTACCGCAGTTGACCTTGTTATGTTTTCAAGACAGCTGTCGGTGATGTTTTCCTCAGGAGTTCCTTTGACTGAAGCATTGACTGCACTTGGCAATCAGGGCAATAAAAAGAAATTTAAGGATAAAATCCTAAGGTTAGCCGAAAATATAGAAGGAGGAACGAATTTCTCAAAAGCCCTTTCTGACTTTCCGGAAGTCTTTTCGGATTTTTATATTTCTGTAGTAAGGTCAGGAGAAGTATCAGGAACTTTAGGCAAATCCTTGGTTTATCTGGCAGATCATCTTGAAAGACAGCATAATCTCCGTTCAAAACTGCAGGGAGCTATGGTTTATCCTGCATTAGTTATTACGGTTATGATGGGAGTATTTGTTTTAATAACCGTTTTTATTATTCCTCAGCTGGTTGGAATTCTTGAAGGATCGAAGGTTGAACCTCCTGCCATTACTATGGCTGCCATCGCTCTTTCTAATTTTATGAGAAATTATTGGTGGGCAATACTTCTGTTTTTGGTGGGTTTTGGGGTGTTCCTCTTGTTCTATGTTAAAACAAAAGAAGGGAAAAGGAATTTTGACAAAGTTTGCTTATCAATACCCTGGGTTGGACTTTTTTTAAAAAAGATTTATTTAGCGCGTTTCGCAGAAAATCTATCAACTTTGATTACAGGGGGATTGCCCATAAGCCAGGCATTGGAAGTTGCAGGAAGGATAGTAGGGAATTCAATCTACCGAGAAGTTATCGTTGAAGCAAAAAATAAAGTAATAAAAGGAGAATCAATCACTAGTGTTTTTTCCCAGTACCCTGAGATTTTTACTTCTTTATTCTGTCAAATGAGTTTAACGGGAGAGAAAACGGGAAATATAGATAAAACGTTAATGACGGTTGCTAATTTTTATGAGGAAGAAATAAGCAGGATTACCGATAATATGACGAGCATTATAGAGCCGGTCATGATTGTTATTTTGGGAGCCATGGTTGGGTTGCTGATGGGATCGGTTGTTATTCCCTTATATCAGATTTCTTCAGCAGGATTATAAGGAAGATTAATTTTCCACAGGTTAACTTTTTTATTTTATGATATAATGAGTGAAAAAATAGTTTGTTATTTTCTCTGTTTTTAATTGATATCTTTTTGTTTTTAAAAAAAGAAAAGGTCGAAAAAGAATATAGATTATTTTAAAATGAAAAAAGGTTTTACTTTAATTGAATTATTGGTAGTAATCGCCATTATTGCTATCCTGGCTTCCATTGTTATGGTTTCTATGTCAGGGGCAAGGGATAAAGCGAGAGATGCAAGGTTGAAAGGAGACTTATCTCAGGTAAGAACTCTTGCAGAATTGATA
>CAZKKG010000012.1:0-13508 GCA_964553275.1 uncultured Candidatus Saccharibacteria bacterium | reverse complement strand
GATTCCGTAAAGCATTACCTTCCTAGCTTGTTCCAGCCTATTCGGATTGCCCCCCGAAGTCAAGAGCATAAAGCCGCCGATTATAATTACCAATGGAGCAGCAACAATTCCCAAAAGCCAGATAAAGTTAATGATTGCTTCTATCAATTCTGCAATTGTATCGTATTCTATAGGATTTGTTATCTCTTCAGCAAAACACTGGCTGATTAAAAACATCGAACTCAACGAAGAAAGCAAAAGTGCAAAGATAATTGTTCTTTTCATTATTTTATTATATCACTAATTACTATTTTTCAAATACCAAGCAATAATGATAATCCCCTGCTTTAAGCTTTTTTTCAAACTTAAATCCGGATTCTTGGGCTGTTTTTTTAACTTCGTCCGGAGAAACTCTTTTCCCCGCAGGCCCCATGGGAGCATTTTCCTTCCAATCAACCACTAAAACTTTTCCCTCTTCTTTTAAAACCCTCTTTGCTTCCTGAAAAATGTGTTCTTTGTCTTCTACTTGGAATAAAAGGTTGGTAATTAAGACCAAGTCCACAGAAGAAGGCCTTAAGGTTGAACCCTTTTCTTCTTCAACGTCAGAAACAATAGCCTTAATATTTGGAATCTTCTGGCTTCTGCGCCTTGATTCTAATGCAGACAAGGGTTCTTTTAAAATGTCTATGGCAAAAACCATGCCTTTATTCAATATTTTTGCCAAAGGCAGAACCCATCCTCCGGAGCCGCATCCAAAATCAGCCGCCGACATGCTTTCGTGCAGATTGAGATCTTTAAGAATTTCATCTGGATTAAGAAATTGAATTGCCATTTTAGTTTATTTCCTATGAAAGTTTAAATTTTAATTCTTTAGATACAAATAGCTGAAGCTACTTTATCATCCTTGTCTAGTCTCATAATCCTTACTCCTTGGGTTGCTCTGCCGAGTTTTGAGATGGAATCAATCTTAACTCTAATAACATGGCCTTTTTGAGAAATGACAATCAGGTCTTCTTGTTCTGTTAAAACCTTAGCACTTACCAGATTTCCTGTTTTAGGGGTCACCCTGGCAGCTCTAATTCCGCTCCCTCCTCTCCTCTGAGACTTGAATTCCTTAACTTCAGTTCTCTTACCGTAACCGTTTTCTGCCACTACAAGCAAATATCTTCCAGACTCCCCTGCTTTTTCTTTTTTCTCCTTCAATGCTTGGACTTTTTTAACTTTTACAATTTCCATCCCTATAACCTCATCTCCCTGTTTTAACCTAATTCCTTTATTACCCGCAGCTGATCTTCCCATTGCCCTTATGTCTTTTTCTTTAAATCTGATTGACTGGCCCTTCTTGGTAATTAGAATTATGTCGTCTTCCCCGCTTGTCTTTGCAACTTTTCTTAACACGTCTCCTTTTTTAAGAGAAATGGCAATTAGCCCCGATCTTCTTACATTTTTGAACTCTTCCAAGGAAGTTTTCTTAATTATACCATCCTTGGTAGCCATAACCAAATACTTAACGTCTTCATCATGGTTCTTGCTCCCCAAGGAAAAGAGCGTTAAAACCTTCTCGTCGGAAGAAACTTCCAAGAAATTAAGCAACCCTCTTCCTTTGGCAACTCTTGTGCCCTCGGGAATTTCATAGGCAGGAACTTGGAATACCTTGCCGGAATCGGTAAAGAATAGAAGCTGGTCATGAGTTTGGGCCCAAAGGAAATGTTCTACAATATCTTCACCCACAGTTTTTAATCCTAAAAATCCCTTTCCCCCTCTTTTCTGTTTCTTGTAAAGAGAAGGATTTACTCTTTTAATGTATCCCCCTTGAGTTAAGGTAATGATGGTCTCTTCCTGGGGAATTAAATCCTCTTCGGCAAACTCCCCTATTTTCTGGGCATAGACCTTGGTCTTTCTCTCGTCTCCAAAGATATTTTTCAACTCTTCAAACTCTTTCTTTACTATTATCTTTATCTTCTTTGGATTCTTTAAGATGTTTTCATATTCCTTAATTTTAACTTTTATCTCTTTAAGCTCGTCTTCTATCTTTTTTCTCTCGAGTTTAGCCAGAGCGGAAAGTTTTGTCTCTAAAATTGCATTTGCCTGAATCTCGGTCAGCTTAAATTTCTTCATTAGATTCCGAAGCGCTTCTGCTCTATTCTCGGACTTCTTAATGGTTCTAATGACATCATCGATATTGGCAAGGCATTTATGCAGCCCTTCTAAAATATGGGTCCTTTCTTTTGCTTTTTTCAATTCATACTTTGTTCTTCTAAAAACAACCTCTTTCCTGTGAGCAATAAAGTGCTCAAGAGCTTCAACTAAGGAAAGTGTCTTAGGTTGAATGCCGTCAACCAAAGCAAGCATGTTTAGATGATAAGTTCCTTGAAGATCACTGAATTTATAAAGTCTGTTTAGAATCTTCTGGGCAAAAGCTCCTTTATTTAGATCCATAACAATCCTCATTCCGTCTTTGTCAGACTCATCTCTAATATCTTTAACCCCTTCTATCTTCTTATTCTGGGCCAATTCTGCAAATTGCTTAACCAGGGTTGATTTCTGAACTTGGTAAGGAATCTCTGTGATGATAAGCTGCGTCCTACCTTTTTTATCTTCAACTATCTCCGATTTGCCTCTAATCACAATGGGACCCTTTCCTTGGGAATAGGTTTCTATGATCTCCCTTCTGTTAAAAATGGCCCCTCCCGTTGGAAAATCAGGTCCCTTAACAAATTTAAAAAGGTCTTCCGTGTCGGATTTAGGATGGTCTATTAAGTAAGAAGAAGCGTCAAGAAGTTCAGAAAGATTATGAGGAGGGATCTTCGTTGCCATACCGACAGCAATCCCTAAAGAGCCGTTCAAAAGCAACTGAGGCAAAGGAGAAGGCAGAACCACGGGTTCTTTTCTTGTGCCGTCATAGTTATCAACAAAATCAACCGTATCCTTATTGATGTCTTTGAGCGTCTCTTCTCCTATCTTGGACATTTTACATTCTGTATATCTCATCGCCGCAGGCGGATCTCCGTCGATAGAGTTATGAACAAATATTCCAGCGGCTAAAGCAAAATTATGCCAGGGGATTATGGTTAAGTCATAAACATCTTCTCTTTTACGAAGAGCTTTAACCTTAACTACTTTATGATTGTTATTAGTATTTATTTCGGATAATAGCCTTTTCTGATTATAGTTATAATATTTTCTAATCCCTAAGTCCCAACTTGTAAAACTTTTTGTCCCAAAAACCTCTTTCCTTACTTTTTCAAAGCCTTCTTTAGATAGAGAAAGATTATTATGGTTTAAATACTGACATATTCTTAAGAATTTTTTCTTGCCGGTTAAGTTTGTTTTCCTCCTTTTATTGCTGGCTACAATTTTCTCGTGAAATAAGTTTCTGTATTCTGGAATTTTCCACAATCTTTTTAATGTGGCCGAAGCCATTTTACTAATTCTTTCAATAGCTTCCGGATGCTCTCTATAATATTTTTTATTAACCCTGCTTAAATTTGCAATCATCTTCTCTCTGTATTTCTTGTTCTTCCAATTTCTTAAATTCCTTTCGGTCAATCGTCTGGAGTAATTTGTTCTGTTTTCTTCATTTCTCCAATATTTTTCCCTTCCCTCTCTTATCTTCCTCACATACTCCAGATCGTTTTTATGACGCTCCGAAGCAATCTCTTTATGATGTTTCCAATGGTCTTGCCACTGAATCCTTAAAATATTATCGGGATTATTATTCAATTTATTAAAATCTCGATGATGCCGGATCCTTCCAGCGTTTTTTTTATAAACTTTATTTTTTAAATTCCATTCATCAGCCAAACGATGAACGAACGGCCAAACATCTTGAAATGGTTGGTAAACCATCTCATATCCTTTTAAGTTTTTATCTTCTTTCTCAGAATATAACTTTGTATAGAGAGGTATTAAAGAATCTTTCGGTTTTAAATCTTTAGCTTGCCTATAAGTTCCATCTCTTAACATAAATTTATGATCCAAAGTACATCTTATCTTTTCCTTATTATCTAAGGTAACTTCCATCAATTTTTCATTTTTTCTTGTTACTCTTGGGTTTTTTATTTCGGCAATTTCAATTTTCTTAGATTGATTATTAAAAGAAAATGACCAATGTCTTCTTCCTTTTTTCTGTTCTTTTATTAATTCTCCAAAACTTAAATTTCTTCCATCACAAAGCTTTACTTTCGTATCTTTAGTAAAACAACCAAAATTTCCTTGACCTTTGATCAAGGGGTATCTTAAAGAAAAGTCCTGAGCCATACGCGCTAAACTGTCATACACGGCCGTGTCGCTGTGCGGATGATACCTTCCCAAAGCGCTTCCGACTACCGTTGCTGATTTTCTGGTTTTTGCTGTTGAGGTTAAGCCGTCTTCAAGCATTGCATACAAAATTCTTCGGTGAACAGGCTTTAATCCGTCTCTAACATCGGGCAAGGCTCGAGAAACAATGACCGACATCGCATAATCAATGTACGATGTCTTCATTTCCTCAACAATCTCACGATCTTTGATATAGCCGATCTCTTGTATTGGTTCTTTCGATTTTTCCTGATTATTGTTCCCCATTTTGTTGTTTTAATTGTTCTTCCAATTGTTTAAACTTTTCATCTATGCCGAATTCTTTATCGGCCCCGCTTTCTTCTATGTTTTTCTCTAAAGAAGGCAAGTTCATGCTTTCAATAAAATTTTCTTTTTCCCCTCTCTCAAATTCCCTTATCGCTTTTTTGATATTTCCCAGCCACAAAAACAAAAGGATCGAACCTGTAATGATGACTATTATCCAAAGAATAATTTTCCGGGTTCTCAGAGGAAGATTCTGAATTTTATTTAAAGTATTCACAAATTTAAAATGCTGTTTTTAAAAAGTAAAGTTTATGGCTTTAAGACCACAATTTCCACTCCATCCTGAGATAAATCTTTATGTTTAATTACTAATTTATCCTGAAACTCAACCGTTTGCTTGCCCATTCCTTTTAAGAATTTATCAACTCCTTCCAATTTTTCTTTGCCGGACAGTTTTAATTTAGGAATCTGGTAATTCATGGGGATAACTATTCTCGGATCAATTTGAGAAACTATTCCCAGGGCCTCTTTCCATGAAATGATGCCCACGCCCCCTACGGGAATCATTAGAATGTCAATACTACCAATCCTGTCAAGCTGTTCTGAGGTCAGCTCTTTTTCTTCCAACCCTCCTAAATGACAAAGACGCATCTTTTCTGTCTCAATTGTATAAAAAGTGCTTTTATTGGCAATTCCTTCAATAAAGATTTCTCTTGATTCATATTCGCCCGGCTCCGTGATCAAAAAATGACTGCCGGAAACTTCTCTGGGCTTTAAAAGATGTTCGCTTTTGTGAGTGAATAAAACAATATCGGCCTTGATTTTAGGAAGGCGAAGACCCGTTTCTTTTGAGAAAGGATCTATCAGAATAACACTCTTTTCGCTTTTATTCTGACTTGTATTAATTTGAAAGCACGACTGTCCGTACCAAATAATATGCATAATAAACAAAATAACGCTGTTTTTAGAACGCCAATTTTAAAAAACTACTTTAGTATTTCCGACATCTTTCATTTTATCACAATTTCCGCCTCTTTACAATAAGGAAAAATTATGATAATTTAATCTTATGAAAGTCACAAAAAACATGCCCTTAAAAGATGATAAGAACAAACTGCAAGCTCCCAAAAAAGTGGGAGAGATTATTAAAGGCAAGGTGATAGGTATCGGAAGTTTTGGCATCTTCGTTGATATGTGTCCCTTCGGAAGCGGAATCATCTACAAAAAAGAACAATTAAGAATGGACAAAACGGTTCCTGAAGAGGAAAACAACTTCAAAAAATTCAAATCAGGGGACGAAGTTTTAGTCAAAATTGTCGGGCAAGAGAACGAAGAAGGATATTTTGAACTCTCTTTAACCGAAGCCCAAAAACAGCTTGCATGGCAAAAACTTGAAGAAGGAAAAAAGGAAGATAAGACCTTTAAAATCAAGATTTCAAAAGTCAATAGAGGAGGATTAATGGCAGAACTTTTTGGAATTCCCGGATTCTTGCCTCTGTCTCAATTATCTCCCGAACACTATCCCCATGCAGAGGGAGATACCGCAAAAATCCTTCAGGATCTCCAGAAATTCATAGGAGAAACTTTAGAGATTAAAATATTCGACTTTGACCCAAGGCAGAAAAAACTGATTTTTTCAGAAAAAGCTAAGGAAATTAAAAACTTGGAAGAGGCTCTAAGTAAATGTAAGGTAAACGATGTAATCAAAGGAACTATAACCGGAATTACCGATTTCGGCATTTTCGTTAAGTTCCATTCCCCCTCAAACACTATTCTTTCAAAAGATTCCCAAGAAAAAGTTTCAGACAACAGTTCTGTTTGCCAATTAGAAGGACTCATCCACATTTCCGAAATTGATATCCCTCATAAAAAACAGAGCGCAGATAAACAATCTGTTATTCTGGAGTCTTTTAAGGTTGGGCAGGAAATAAAGGCAAAAATCATTAAGATAGCTCAAGACAGAATTTATCTTTCTCTAAAAAACCTTTAACGAGAAAGGGCAATTTATGAAGCTTTTTATTAAAAATCTCCTAATTATACTCTTAATATTTCTACTTCTTGGAGGGGTTTTTGGTTTTTTTTCAAGCCCTGCTGAGGAATTTGAAGAGATATCTTTAACGAAGCTCGCCCAGGATATCAATCAGGGAAAAGTTAAAGAGATCAGCATATCCGGCAACGATGTTTCTGTCATATATAAAGATGATACAGAAGTCAAAACTAAAAAAGAAGTTGAAATTGCGCTGTCTCAATCTCTAATCAATTACGGAGCTAAAGAAGAAAGTTTCCAGAACGTAGAAATTATTCCAAAAGAAAAAGAAGGCTGGACGCTTTGGATAGGTCCTGCGATTCTACTTCTCTTCCCCATCCTAATCTTTGTATTCTTCTTCTGGATCTTAATGCGCAATGCTAAAGCAGGAGCAATGCAGGCATTTAACTTTTCAAAAGCGAAAGCCAAGCTCTTTGGGGCAGAAGGCCATCCCAAACAGAAAATTACTTTCAAAGACGTAGCCGGGTTGGCTGAAGCAAAAGAAGAACTTAAAGAAATTGTTGATTTTCTTAAAAACCCCAAAAAGTTTTTAAAGATGGGGGCGAGAATCCCAAGAGGAGTACTTTTGATGGGACCCCCCGGATGCGGTAAAACCCTTCTTGCAAGAGCAGTGGCAGGTCAAAGCAATGTTCCTTTCTTTTCTGTATCCGGCTCTGAATTCGTAGAGATGTTTGTAGGAGTCGGAGCATCCGTAAAAGGCGACACGCCAGTACTGATTAAGACGGAAAATTCCATCAACCTTTTGCCAATAGAAAAATTCGTTGACCAATTCTACGAAGAGCAAGAGGAAGGATTTCCAGTGAGGACAGAAGGTGTGCAGACCTTGGGCGCAAATTGGTCGAAAGGCAATAAGTTCTTTAAATCCAGCTCTTGGAAAAAGATAAAATCTGTTTACCGCCATAAAGTAAATGAAATTTATGAAATTCAGTTTTTGGGAGGAAAAATGAATGTGACCGGAGACCATAGTGTTTTTATTAGAGACAAAAATCACATTATTTCTAAAAGAGCAGATGAATTAAAGAAAGACGATATTCTAGTTAATCTACCTTATAAAGTAAGGGGCGTTTATGTTCCGGGATTAGGGACCACTCATAAAGTTAAGACACATGAATTCCCTGAAAAAATAAATGTAAACGAATTATTAATCTGGAATGAAAATTTCCAATTAGAGAGAATGGAAGAGTCTTATCAGCTCTCCTTGTCTCAACAAGGAAAAGTCTACCAGCATGTTCTTGGCAATCAAGTTGGAGTCTGTCAAATGACCATCAGTAATTGGCAGAATGAAATATCTCAACCTCGCTTACTGTGGTTGGCATCCAAGTATAGAGAGAAAGAAATCCCTCAAAAGATACAAATTACTCCATCTCTACTAAGGCTTTTAGGATATTATACTGCTGAAGGAAGGAGGCTTCTCTATGGAGTAGAGTTTATCTTTGGTGCTCACGAAAAAGAGCTTTACGAGGATTGCATTTCGCTGATGAGCCAATTAACTAATCAAAAACCATATTTAACATTTACTGAAGACAATTCTTTAAAAATTGCTTTTCTTGGAAAAGTATTAGGAGATTTTTTTGAAAAGCACTGCGGGAATGGTAGTCATAATAAACATGTTCCGGGATCTTTATGGGATTTACCAAAAGAATATTTCCTGAGCTACTTAGAGGGTTATTCTAGGGGAGACGGCTATACTACCAAAGAAGGAAAATTAGCTATGACTTCAGTTAGCCATCAGTTAATTTTAGAACTCGCCTGGCTTTGCTCTATGCATGGGATTCAAGTCGGAATAACAAATGGAAAACTTAAAGGGGGAAGAATTCTTAAAAAGAAACCTTTACCAGAAAGCCATTATTGGGTTCTTCAAATAGGCAAGACTTCCCATCCTTTTAGAGATACTAAGAATTTTCCTTATCAATTTAAAAGACCGAAGATTAAAAAAATAACAAAGAAACCCTACAATGGATATGTTTATGACCTCTGTGGTTGCGAAAATGAAGCGTTCTTCGGAGGAGAAAAACCAATCCTTCTTCATAATAGCCGAGCAAGGGATCTCTTTAGTACAGCTAAAAAGGCTGCTCCCTCAATTCTCTTTATTGACGAATTGGATGCTGTAGGAAGACACCGTGGAGCAGGTATTGGAGGGGGAAATGATGAAAGAGAGCAAACTTTAAATCAGATTTTAGTTGAAATGGACGGCTTTGAGAGAGACACTAATGTTATAATAGTGGGAGCTACCAATAGGCCAGATGTTCTTGACCCTGCACTCCTAAGGCCTGGGAGATTTGACAGGAGAGTGGTTTTGGACTTACCGGACATCAATGATCGCGAGAACATCCTAAAAATACATGCGGAAGGCAAGCCCTTGTCTCCTGACGTTAAATTAAGAGAAATAGCAGAGAGAACTCCGGGATTTTCAGGGGCAGACTTGGCAAATCTAATGAACGAAGCTGCCATTCTTGCTGCAAGACAGAATAAAAAAAAGGTTTCCCAAAAAGAAATACTTCTCTCTATCGACAAGGTTCTTTTGGGACCGGAGAGAAAAAGCCATATTCTTTCAAAAAAAGAAAAGGAAATTACCGCTTATCATGAATCCGGCCATGCTTTAGTATCAAGCTTCCTTCCCCATGCAGAACCCATACGAAAGATTTCAATTATTGCCCGGGGGAAAGCAGCAGGATATACTTTGAAGCTTCCCAACAAAGAAAAATATATTAAAACAAAAAGTGAATTCCTTTCCGAGATTGCAACTCTTCTTGGAGGATACTGTGCTGAAAAATTAGTATTTAAGGAAATCAGCACCGGAGCCTCCTCCGACCTGCAGGAAGCATCAAGACTTGCAAGAATGCTCGTCAAAGAATACGGTATGTCCGAGAAATTAGGACCCGTTGTCTTTGGGAAAAAAGAAGAATTGGTATTCCTGGGCAAGGAAATAAGCGAGCAGAGAAATTATTCCGAAAAAGTAGCTGAAGAAATAGATAGAGAAGTATCCAAACTTATTAAAAACTCTCAGGAAACTGCAACCAGAGTTTTAAAGAAAAAAAGAAAATTGCTGGAAAAACTTTCCAAAGAATTATTTGAAAAAGAAACTATTGAAAGAGAAGAATTCGAGAAAATAATCGGCAAAAAGGGCATGTAGCTCAGTGGTAGAGCATTTCTCTTATAAAGAAAAGGTCCCAGGTCCGATCCCTGGCATGCCCACTATTAAGGGCGGTTAGCTCAGTTGGTTAGAGTGTCGCTTCGACATAGCGAAGGTCAGAGGTTCGAGTCCTCTACCGCCCACAAGAAAGATATAAGTTTCTCATATAATTAAGGGATGGATAACGAAAAAATTAAAATTATCTATGAAGATGAAAATCTTCTTGTAATTGATAAGCCTCCCGGAATCATTGTCTTCCCGGAGAATGAAAGAGATAGAAAGAAAGAAACTCTAATTGATTTACTTTTGAAAGAGTTTCCCTATCTAAAGAACGTTGGAGATTCTCCAAGATACGGAATAATTCACCGCTTAGACAAAGATACGTCTGGAATTCTGCTCGTAGCAAAGAATAATCAATCTTTAGAGTTTTTTCAGAATCAACTTTTTTTATCCTCAAAGAATTCTTATTCAGAAGATAGAGGAAAAGAAAGCTTAATAAAGAAATACCTGGCTTTAGTAGTAGGCAGCTTTAAAAAAAATGAGGGAAAAATAGAGACATTGATAGGGAGATCTCCCAATGATCCCAGAAAACAGAAAGTTTATCTCCCGTGCGACCCTGATTCAAAGGGCAAGAGGAAAACAGTAACTTGCTTTAAAGTATTGAAAAGATTTGAAAAGTATAGTTTAATTGAAGTTACTATCAAAACCGGCAGAAAGCACCAGATTAGAACTCATCTTTCCTATCTTGGCCACCCGATAGCAGGAGACAAAATATACGGTTTCAAAAATCAACCTATACCAAAAACACTTAAAAGACAATTTCTTCATTCCGGATACCTTAAGATAAGGATGCCTAACGGAGAAGAAAAAGAGTTCTTTTCGGAACTTCCAAATGAATTAAAAAAGGTTATTCAAGAACTTAACCCTGTTAAATAATTTTGCCTCCGACAAAATTGATACGGAGTATCATTTAACAGGGTAAAGATTTAAAAAAATGCTGGAAAATATAAAATAAATTCAATAAAATGAACAAAATTAAAACATTTACCGATGCTCAACTAAGAACTGATATGCCCGAAATTCAACCCGGGGATACCGTTAAGGTATATCAAAAAATCAAAGACGCTAATCCCTCAAAAAAGGGGGCTAAAGAAAGAGTCCAGCCTTTTGAAGGCCAAGTTATTTGCCGAAAACACAGAAATGAAATTGGAGCAACCATCACTGTGAGAAGAATGGCAGGCGGAGTTGGAATTGAGAAAATCTTTCCCATCCACTCCCCCACTATCAAGAAAATAGAACTCTTGAAAAAAGGCAAGGTAAGAAGGGCAAAACTTTACTACCTCAGGGAAATTAAAGGCAAAAAAGCAAAAATTAAGACAAAGAGAATTATTCAACAGCAAGACCAAGTGCAATCTGAAGCTCCAGAACAAGAAACCGAACTCCCTCAGCAAACACCCGAAGTCCAGGAAGAGAATGAAGTAAAACCAGAACAAGATCAAGATAAAGAACAATCCCAAGAAAAAGTACAAGAAAGTCCCAAAAAGAAGCAAGGAGCAACAAAAGAAAACACTCCTCTGCCACAAGAAAGTACTCAAAAACAAACTCAGGGAGAAGAATAAAATAGGCCCAGGTGGTGGAATTGGTGCATATCTAACCTAAACGATCTTTAAAAAATTTATGCTAAAATGAGAGGATGAAACCGAAAAGAACAAAAGAAATTAAGTGGACACCAGAAATTGCTTATACTGTTGGCCTCATAGCCACCGATGGTTGTCTATCCATAGATGGAAGACATTTGGACTTTACCTCAAAAGACATTCAACTCTTAGAAACTTTCAAGAAATGTCTCGGGCTGAAAAGTAAAATCGGATTCAAAAATAGTAGTTTTTCAAAAAAGAAATATCCCCATATTCAATTTAGTGACGTTGTTCTTTATAAATGGCTACTGAAAATAGGAATAACTCCCCATAAGAGTAAAACTATTAGAGAACTAAAAATTCCTAAGAAATATTTCTTTGACTTTTTGAGAGGATCTTTCGATGGAGATGGAAGTTGTTATAGTTATTGGGACACAAGATGGGCAAGTAGTTTCATGTTTTATATCAATTTTAATTCTGGTAGCTTATCTCATCTTAAGTGGCTTCAATCTAAACTTAAAAACCTTTTAAAAATTAATGGACATATTAATCCTGGAATAGGATCTTGGAGATTGAATTATGCGAAAAAAGAATCTAAGGCAATAATTCGTAAAATATATTATACAAAAAACTTACCTTGTCTTCAGCGAAAATATAAAAAATTAAAAACTATTCTAGAAATTGATAATAAAGAAACAAATAGATGAGAATTAAATGGGCGAGTGCTGGAATTGGTAGACAGCTTGGATTGAGGTTCCAAGGGGAAATTTCCCGTGAGGGTTCAAGTCCCTCCTCGCCCACCAAATAGAAGGGCACTTGGCGCAGTTGGTTAGCGCGTCTGCTTTACACGCAGAAGGTCGGGGGTCCGAATCCCTCAGTGCCCACATAAAAATTTTAAGTTCTGAAAGAGCTTTGAAATTTTTATTAGGTACGAGAGCGGAGGCAAATATTCCCGAATTGTCCGCCGAAGGCGGAGCAATGCCTTCGAGCAAAGCTCCCTCAGTGCCCACAGGGTTTTAAATGATTGAACATTAGATATAATTAATTCAAGCCGCGGTAGCTCATGTAGTAGAGCGCAACTCTGAAAAAGTTGAGGTAGTCAGTGCAAGTCTGACCCGCGGCACAATCTTTCTTAACGTGCGGGTGTAGTATAATGGTTATTATGTGACCTTGCCAAGGTCGAGAAGGCGGTTCAAATCCGCTCACCCGCTCATATAAACATCATTTCTCTTAAAATCCCTATTATTGCTAAAAACCCTTGACATATCCTCGTAAATAAGGTAAGATAGTGCAATCCCAAGAAAGGGATTTTTTAAATGAAACAAAAACCAAAACAAAGAATAAAATACCCAGATTTGGGTAAAAACTTCTTAATCACTTTAATAGGGATTATTATTCTAAGCGGGAACGCTCTAGTTCTCAACCTAAAAACCATAAGCGCTGACGTTATTGTGCCTGAGTTTGGTCAAGAAACATACCTGACGGATACCTTTGAAGAAAACCTATTAAGCTATCAGAATAATACTCTCATTCCTTCTACTGCGCCTCCGGTAATAAATGCTAGCGAAGTGAGGACTATGAGAGCTTTGCTTACTGCTTATTCAAGCTGTCCCCTGCAAACCGATGATACTCCTTTTATCACTGCTTCGGGAAGCACGGTTAGAGAAGGAATTGTAGCAAATAACTATTTACCTTTTGGAACAAAGATTAGAATCCCGAAAATATTTGGAGATCAGGTATTTGTTGTGGAAGATAGAATGCATTGGAAAAAGAGCAATTACCATATTGATATCTGGTTTCCCGAATACGAACAAGCTTTAGAGTTTGGAGCCAAAGAAACATATATTGAAATATTAAAGGACTAAATTAACACAAAGAATACTAAAAAACCCACGGTCTATCGTGGGTTTTTGCTTGTTAAGGTTAACCCCTCTCTTTCCTTCTCCCTTCTCTTCTCTTCCCTTCTTCTTTTTGTCATTTGTCATTTGTCATTTGTCATTTGTTATTAGTTGTAGTGTGCTTGGGGAAGGACTCGCCCGGTCATCCAACCGGGCAGGAGGTCGAATGACCCTCCGAACCCTTACAAGTTATATTGTGCCGAGGGCGGGACTCCAACCCGCACGGAGTATTCCTCCAAAGGATTTTAAGT
>CAZKKG010000011.1:0-16174 GCA_964553275.1 uncultured Candidatus Saccharibacteria bacterium | reverse complement strand
GTGCCGAGGGCGGGACTCCAACCCGCACGGAGTATTCCTCCAAAGGATTTTAAGTCCTTCGTGTCTAGCAATTCCACCACCCCGGCAAAATTAACATTTCGACAAATTTTTAATATTAATCTTAATCAAAAACTGAGGCCTGGAGGAGATTTGCACTCCTGTAAACGGTTTTGCAGACCGCTCCCTAGCTGCTTGGGTACCAGGCCAAACTTTAACGGACCTTATTCATTTTATCAAATCCAATACTTTTTTCAAGACCTCATTAATACTACCTTCTTGCTTGAATCCTGCTGCGTAAGGATGTCCCCCTCCTCCTAATCTTTCGGCAATGGTATCCACTTTCATTCCTTTAAAAGGTTCTGACCTTAAAGACCCTCTCACTTTCCCTTTTTCATATTCAAGCAGGAATAAGGCAAAACCACATTTTTCTTCTTTGCCAATGATTGAACAAATTCCGTCTAACTCAAAATTTTCAGAACTTTTACCTTTTAAATCTTCAAACGATAACCACGAGTAAACAACCTTATTCTCAGGAATAAATTTAATCCTAGATAAAACCTTTGCAAAGGGTTTAAGAGATTCCGGCGAGCAAACAGATTTTGAAAAAAGAATCTGATTGATAATTTTGGACAAATTGCCCCCTTTTGACAAAAGTTCCGAAGAAGCTTCCATTGTTTTAAAACTTGTAGAGACATGAGAAAATCCTCCGGTATCAGCTACAATACCTGTTAAAAGGCAGGTTGCCGTATCTTTATCAATTTCAAAATCATCCGTCGGGGGCATTTTCCTTATCCATTGATAAATGATTTCCGAAGTAGAAGATATTTCAGGTTCCACAATTTTAATTTTACCTTCTTGTTTCCCCTGATGATGGTCAATGGTAATTATTTTGTCAAAAAGGTCTGTTTTTTTTAAAATATAGCTTGGTAAATTTAATCTCTTAAAATCTCCGTAATCAAGAGCAAATAAGATATCAAAGGTCGCGTTCTTTGGTATATTATCTTTAATATTAAAAGAATCTGGCAGAAAACTTAAAGAATCAGGGCAAGGATCTGAAAGATATAAGAGAGGTTTAATGCCTAATTTATTCAAAATCAAGCTTAAAGCAAGCATGGAACCAACGGCATCGGGATCGGGGTTTTCATGAGAAGTAATCAGAACCTTCTTAGATTTTCCTATGGCTTCGTTTATCTTTTTAAATTGTGATTTTAGTTCATCTGTCATTGTTGATAAAAGACAGCTTTAACTGCTGTCTTCTGAAAAATCATTTTCCTTTCTTATTTTTATTTTAGACAAAAGTTCTTCTATCCTTCCCGCCCTGACTGCTTTTCTGTCCTCAATAAATTCAACCTTGGGAACTTTTTTTATTTCCAATCTTGAATTCAAGTATCGTTGAAGATCAAAAACTCTAAGGCTCAAAAGCTTTAACAAAGTTTTAGATTTGTCTTCAGGTAAAACGCTAAAATAAACTCTGGCTTGACTAAGATCGGGAGAAGTTTCAACCCTGGTTATGGTTAATAAGGTTCCTTCGGGTAAGTCAAATTCCTTTAAGACAGCTTCGGAAAGCTCCTTCTTTATAAGCTTATTCACTTTCAAAATTCTGTATGACATAGCTAGAACTACTTTAAGACTCTTTGGATGCTTAGAGCCCTCTTTTCTCTTTTTCCTCCTTGAAAATATGAACAATGTCCCCGTCTTCAACTCTTATATCTCCTTCATAAAGCATTCCGCATTCTTCTCCTTTTTTGGCAGAGCCAATATCTTTCTTATTTTTCTGAAGATTAACCAGTTTCCCTTGCCCTACAAGTTCTTCGTTGCGAAAAATTTCAATCTTTGAACCTAAAACAACCTCTCCGTCAATAACCTTACCTCCAATTATCTGCCTATTTTTATCTGTGTGAAAAACAGCTAGAACTTCGACTTGGGCAAGGTCCTTCCTTTTTATTTCCGGTTCAATCATTTTTTCCATCAAATTTCTTATTGCCTGAGATAAATCATAAATTACATCAAATTTTAAAATAGAAATATTGTCCCTCAAAGCTAATTTACTCGCAATTTTATCAGCATTAACCCTAAATCCTATGATTTTAGCCTTGCTCGAGCAAGCCAGTTTTACATCAAACTCAGTTATATTTCCTGTATCCTTTTTTAATATTCTCAAAAATACTTCCTCCTGGGGAATGTTCTTTATGACCTGTTCGATTGCTTCAACGGAACCTAAAACATCAGCTTTTAAAATCAAATTCAATATTTTCTTACCCGAACCAGCATCTATAACCTCCCTTTCCTGATATCTTTTCTCCCCTACCTGGATATGTTCTTGAACAGAACTTATATCTTTAAAAACTTGAATCTTTTCTCCTACTTTCGGAACTTTTTGAAATCCAAGCATTACGCAGGGAATTGAAGGAAGAGCCTCTTTTAAAACATTGCCGTAAGAATCCTCCAAGGATTTAATTTTACCGGAAGCAGAACAGGTTGCTATAAGCTGCCCTAGCTTAAACGTTCCCTTTCCTATAATAATAGTGGCCGTAGGACCCCTATGCACATCAAGATAAGACTCAACGATTACCCCTTCACCCGGACAAGAAAAGTCCGCTTCAAGATTTTCCATTTCAGCAACCAGTAAAATCATATTTAAAAGTTCTTGTATCCCCTTTCCTGTCTTTGCAGATATCTCTATTGAAGGAATCTTTCCCCCCATTGATTCAACCAAAACCTCTTCCTTTATTAATTCTCTTTTTACTTTTTCCGGATTGGATTCAGGTTTATCCATTTTATTTATAGCAACTACCATAGGAATACCTGCTTTCTTTATATACATAATCGCTTCTTTTGTCTGAGGTTTTACGCCCTCTTCACCTGCAACTACCAAAACCGCAATATCGGCTACCTTTGCTCCTCTTGATCTCATTGCCGAAAAAACTGCATGCCCGGGCGTATCAATGAAGGTTATTTTTTCCACATTTCCAGAACTTGTAGAATGTTCAATCTGGTAAGCTCCGATATGCTGGGTGATTCCTCCTGATTCCTTCTCAAGGATTTTAATCTCCTTTATTTTTTCAATTAAACTTGACTTGCCATGATCAACATGGCCCAAAACTACCACTACCGGAGGGCGCTTTTTAAGCAATTCTTGTTTTGTTTTTTCAATTTGTTCCGTCATTTTAGAGAATTAAAAATGCCGTAAAAAGGCCATATTTATCTTAGAAAAATCTATTTATTCTCTTTCGGGCTCAATTCCGCCCTGATTGCTCTTGCTATCGCTTTCTCTTCCTCTTTTGATAAAGAATACTCTGACTTGCCTTCCTTGACAGGTTTGGCATAAACCCTATTTGAATCATGAGAATAGTAGGAAGTCAAAACCATACCATCGTTATTTTCGTCCAGCAGAGCAACTGAGAAACTTTGATCCCCGCCGACTTCGGAAAAGGGATTAAACCTAACCACAGATATTTTCTGCATGTGTTTCTTCGATTTTTCCTTTAACTTACTCAATCTCTGCTCTAATTTCTGAACCTTATCCTCAAGTTTTTTAAAAGAAGCTAAAACTTCTTCAATGTTTTCTGGCTCTTTTTTTTCTTTTTTCAAAAATTTAAACATATTTTATTGGCGGAGGGGGTGGGATTCGAACCCACGCTCCGAGAAATCCGGAAAATGGTTTTCGAAACCATCCCTTTCAGCCACTCAGGCACCCCTCCACTTTGATCTAAGTAATTTATTATACTAATATTTTACACTTAAAAAGTCAAAAATAAAAGGGGCAGAGCCCCTTACTTAAGTAAATTCTATTGTTTTTCTAAAGAAACGGAAAATCATTATCTCGAGAATTCTTTGAAGGCAAAACCCAGGGGAAGTTAGTGCCCAAGAAATAAACTAAGGCAGACATTGCTTTTCCTTTAACTATTTTCAATTTGAAAAATCTTTTTGCTTCTCTGTTATACTTTTTAAAATTAGGGAAATTTTTCAATAATATATCAGCAGCAGTCAATCCCCATATTATTCCTCCGCCTGACCAGGGTTTAGTTAATCCTGCAGCATCGCCGCAGAGCGCAATATTTCTGCTTGAAGACAGGATTAATCCTTGAGGAACTAAACTTGCTTTTAATTCCTTTGGCAAAAATTCTATTTTCTGTTTCCTGCAGAATTCCTGAAAATCCTTCTTTACGGAATTTAACTCTCCTAGGGCTCCGTATTCTATGCTGGAAAATCTCCTAATTTTCCAGCAGAAACCCCTCTTTAAGGGCCAAACATCAACTTCATTAACATTTCCTCCTCCTTCTCTGAATAACTGCAAGCCAAGTAAGAAATGCGGTTTTGGCAAACCGAGCAAATCTCTTGTCTCTGACAAGGCGCCGTCACATCCAATAATCTTGTCAAAAGAACAAGGCATCTCCTTGATTTCTTGGTTAAACACAATTTCAACTCCGGACTCTTGGGCAAATTTGAGAAGATGTTTATCAAACTTGATTCGGTTGATAAGCAAATGAGAGGGTTTTAATCTTAGTTTAATAATCTTTTTTGGAAAATGGATAAAACAAAAATCAATTCTATTCTCAATTAAAGAATCCTTCAAAGGAATAAAATTCCTTATTCTTTCAGAGATAAGACCTGTACAGGGTTTATGGCCTGCTTCTTTCTCTTTCTCAAAAACAGTAACTTTGCAACCTCTTTTGCTTAACTTCCAAGCTAAATACAGTCCAACTGGTCCTGCTCCGATAACGGCAATCTTTTTAATTTCTTTAACCATTGTTTAAATAAATTAATGCCACTTAAAGAGCGGCAATTCTTGTGGACCCAAGCGGGTTCGAACCGCTGACCTTCCCGATGCCATCGGGACGCGCTACCAACTGCGCCATGGGCCCATGAGTTTAATTCTGACAAGGCCTCTTTTATTTTTTTTCCTCTCGACCTATTGTGCCCCTGACAGGATTTGAACCTATATCTAAACCTTAGGAGGGTTCCGTTCTGTCCATTGAACTACAGGGGCCTATAGATTGAAGATATAATAACAAAAATATGTTTAATTTACAACGAAATTTATGATAAAATAAAGTAATGAAAAAATCACTAATTACTAAAATAATTAAAAAAACATTGCCGGCGGTAGTTTCAATAACAGTCTCAAAATATCTGACCGTATTTGAGAAAACCTTCGGATATTCCCCTCTCGGCTTCAAGGATTTTCTTATGATTCCTAAAGGGAAAAAAATGGTCAAAGTCGGGGGAGGTTCCGGCTTTATTATAAAGAGTTCCGGAATTATCTTAACGAACCGCCACGTAGTTGACGACCCCTCAGCTGAATATCTTGTAGTTCTAAATGACGGCAAAAAGTATAAAACGGAGATATTGGCAAAAGACCCTATTGATGATGTAGCTGTCTTAAAGATAGGCGCCAAGAACCTACCCGTGGTTAAGCTGGGAGACTCTTCAAAGCTTGAACTTGGAGAATCCGTGATTGCCATAGGAAATACTTTAGGGACGTTCCGAAATACTGTTTCTGCAGGAATAGTTTCGGGACTGAGCCGCCAAATAAACGCAACCAATAATAGTAATCAAGAAGTTCAACAGTTAAGAGGACTGATTCAAACCGATGCCGCCATTAATCCGGGAAATTCCGGAGGACCTTTAATTAATATGGAGGGTAGGGCAATAGGAATTAATGCTGCTATGGTTTTCGAAGCAGAAAATGTTGGTTTTGCCCTGCCAATTAATGCTGCCAAAAGAGACATTAAAGATTTAAAAAAGTTCGGTAAAATCCGCAGACCTTTTTTGGGAATAAGATATATTTCGTTAGACGAAGATTTCCAGCAAAAACACAATCTTTCCTTAAGTCACGGGGCTCTGGTTGCTTCTGAGACAGGTCCTAATACTCCAGCCATCATACCAGGCAGTCCAGCAGAAGCGTCCGGAATTAAAGAAGGAGATATAATTTTAGCAGCAGAAAAAGAAATAATTTCAAAAGAAAACAGTTTGGAAAGCATACTGCAGAAATTCAAAATCGGACAGGGTATAAGCTTGAAGATACTCAGACATAACAAGGAGATATCTTTGAAGATTAGGATAGGAGAAAGGTAAAAAATACTATTAAAAACTCCTGTTTTAGCAGGGGTTTTTAGTTTTCACAGTTTCATGATTATGGGGTGAGCGAGGAGATTCGAACTCCCCCTGAGAACTCCACAGGTTCCCGTGCTAACCACTACACTACGCCCACCATATGCTTTTTATGTGCCCTCGGGAGGACTTGAACCTCCAATCTTGACCTTAGAAGGGTCCTGCATTGTCCAGTTATGCTACGAGGGCCTATTCTTACGACTTTATATTTATCCTTTTAAGAAATTCTAATTTCCATCCTTTAATTCTTCTCAATAAATCTATATTATTTATACGAATGCTACAAGTTCCATCATACAACGGATTTCTTCTATAAAATCAAGGTAAAAGAATTTTCGCCATTTCATTCTAACTCAAAAGGAAAGAAAGTCAATCTATCCCCTCTTCTGAGTTTCCTTCCTCAACCTGAACCTCAAATGGATTTAAATAACTCTCGGAATCTATTTGCATTAGCTTTTGCTCTTTCTGCCTTTTTTCTTTTAATATCTTTTCCAAAATTTCTTCTTTAATCTGGATCTGGCGCAAGGCGACGGGTGGATTTAACCCTTTAATTAAAACAAAATTCTCATAAAATAGGAAGGCGCCAAAGACCAAACCGGAAAAAACCAAAACCAGAAAGACGGAATAGTAATGTTCTGCTATCTGCCAAAAAAGATTTTCAATTTTTTTAAAAAAAGAATTCATTTCAAAAAGACTTTTAAAAGCATGTTCGAGACAATGGAACCGTCCTCTTTTTTACTAATGTTTAAGTTTTCAATCTGTAAAAGTATGGGTGCATTTTCTAAGCGCTGTAAAAAATTCAAGAACTTTGAAAAGCCAGATGTTACAGAAATTTGAACCGAAAGATACGGCCACGAGTCTTTTTCTTTCATCTGCGATATGCTAGAAATATTAACGCTCCCCAATCCAGAAAGATCACCCGCTTCCTCAAGGTAGTTAAGAAAACTAACAGGGGTTTCCGTTTTTAGAAACAGGTTTTCAACTTCTTTTAGTTGAGGTTCGATTCTAAAATAGTCATTTCTTAATTTCTCAATATTCAATTTCTTGTATTTGAACAGAAGATACCTTTCTTTCTGAAAAGACAATTCCTCATAGTTTGTTTTGATTTTTTGAAAACAAGGAACAAAAACTAAAAAGACAAAAGCAAAAACTATTGCTGTAAAAATGAGCAAGAATAAGCCATTTCTTCTATAATACTTTGTTTTACTGTTCATTGATCTTAAGATTTAAACAAAATTCATTTGGGTGAAGCCAGTTAGAAGAAGGAAAATATATGTCTTTAAAATCTTCCTTTGCCTCAAGCGTCTGCTTGAGTTCAAATAAACGTTCTCTTGTAGAACAAAAACCGCAAACGCTGATTTGACCACTCTTTTTCTGATAAGAAAATTCTGTGAAATATGATTCTGGGGGCAAAGACTCAGCCAAACTTTCAAAGACACTTTCAAAATTAACTTTTTCCTCATGAAAAGAAATAATTTCGGTAAGATTGTCATTGATTATTTTCACTTCTGCCATTAAACCATCAATCCCTAAAAAGACTGCTCTTTCTTCTTCCAGCTTAATGGCTTTTTCTTCGGCATCTGCTAGAATTTTATGCGCTTTATTTAAACCCTCAACACTTATTGCAACGGTCCAAAAGATTAAACTCAGACAAATTAGAGCAGCAAAAACAAATACTCCAAGATTTAAAACAATCTTCCATTTTTCCTCTCTTAAAAGCCCTTCTTTGTATAAAGGTGGAAGTAAATTAATCATATTTACTGATAAAAATTTCTTAAAGCCAACCCGAAACAAACTCCGTATTCAAGCAATTCCTTAGATGGAATCTCAGAAAACTTTCCCTTTTTGGAAGGCATAATATTTATTAAAGGATTTGACAATTCAGCTTTAATTCCCAATTCCGAAAATTCTTTAACAATCTTTTTCGGAGCAATCATATGTCCCGACAGTAAAATCTTATTCAATTTGCCTTCATCCGAATAGCGAGATTTATAATATTCGATACAATTTTTAGTCTTTTCTATTACCTTCTTTGGATCCTTCTCAAAACTTAAAGGAATAGAAGAACTGAACATTGCCGACCTTTTAGAGAAAATAATAAAGTTAGTTTTCGAATCTTTAAGGTCAACTATTAACAGGGGTTTTTCTATTTTGTTTTCCTTTATCAACGCCCGGCATAACGCTGCTGACTCCGTTTCAAAGACCTGCGGACGGAGACCGCATTTTTTAAACAAAGACAGATAACTTTTTACTACTTTTTTAGGCGAGGCAGCTATTAGAATCTTTTGGTCCAATTCTCCAGAGTCCAAAATAGTAAAGTCAAGATAGACGTCTTCAACCGATACGGGTATGTAGTTTTCGACTTCAAAGACAATAGCTTCTTTAAGCTCTTCGACTGTCATCTTCGGCATTTTTATCACTTTAAGAAAAACTTCTTCTTCGGGCAGGGAGAAAATAATATTTTTTGCTTTTAGCTTCTCTCTATTAACTTCAATGAGCAACTTTTCTATTGCTCTCGCTAATTTCTTTTGAAGTTTAATCTCTCCATTTTCAACTATTTTTGGGGCAATTTTAAATTTGCCAAAAGAAATTAATTCAAAAAACCTCCCCTTCTTTTTAAGGCTTACTATTCTTAAGTATGAGTCTGAGATTTCTACCCCAAATGAACTTGGTTTTATTGGAATAAAATTAATCATTTTGTAATAAGGATACTGCCTTTAATATATCAATTAATTGAACGCAGAAAATTAATAAACTTCCTCCCAGTGGCTGATCCAGATAATTGGAGAATCAGGATTCATGGCAGGATTTAAAGAATCCTGAAAATACTCCGGGTAATAATTCAAATCCATGACAATATTGCTTCCGCTAAATCCAATATCATTGGCAATAACGGTGCCTGCAGAACTAAAATCAACGTTAGAACCGCTTATTTTCAAAGTTTTTGAAATATAAATTAAACCATTTAATATTAGGTTCACATCGGAACTGCTCACGTTTAAATTACCATTAACGAATAACCCTCCTCCGTATTCCGAATCATAGTTTACTGTAAGATTAATCTCCGATCCTGATAATTTTAAAGAACCGTCTACTATTAAAATACCGTTAATTGTTAAACTGTAACTGGAATCAGACAATGTTACGGAATTATCAACATAAATTATGCCATCTAGAACCGTGCCCGAAGGAAGATTCTTAAACTGATTAACGGTGTATGTTTGAGTAGCTTTCTCCGCCCATTCGTCAAAGTCAAGGGGAGCTGTATCCACAGTTGATGTTGATTCTTCCTGATAACTGTTGTTTAAAATTATCTCAGATTCTGAACCTGTAACGTCAATATCGCCGCTTGCAGTTATTCCGCCATCGTTTATTGTCAAACTCCCTCCTGAACCAGTAATCTTTATGTCGCTGTTAGCATGAAAACGTCCGTCATTAACTGTCATATTGACTCCGGAGCCGCTTATCTTAATCTCGCCCTCGCCTTCTTTGCCTTTAATCCCTGAAAACATAGCAAAGTCCCAATCGGAGCCAGACCCTATCGCTTTGGTCACGTAGGCTTTTACCACACGCTGAGACTGGCCGTCCCCTATCTGGTAAGTTGAAGTCGCGACTATATTAGCCTCCCCCTCGGCTGTGCTAACCAAAGAAACTGAATATCTCGCTTCGCTGTTCCCGAAAACATTTTCCCTGACAATACCATCGTTTTCATTTAAGGTTCCGTTCAAGAAATTATTCCTAGCTGTTTCATCATTCTCCAACTTCCAAATAGCTTCATTGATGCCGGACTCTGCCAGGTAATACGTTTTAGCGCTTATCTCTTCACTCTTTGTTATTTTGGTTTCGGTCAAGCCAAGGGATAAGAAATATGTTCCCAAGAGCAAAAATATCCCCAAAGACAAAAAAGCAATAAGGGAGATAACTCCTCTGTTCTTTCCAAAAATATTGTTTTTCTTTTGGATCTTCATAAATTTCTTCCAAAAACTTTGCTTTTGAGGTCTGTCTTTTTATCATTCTTCTCTAAACTTAAAAATATATTGACGCATCCCGTGTACCAAAATCTGACATCGGAAAGATACTCACCAATTATTTCCGGGCCCTTCACAATCGTAAATACAAGATCTTCCTCTGAAGAGCTCGCATTCCAGGGCAGAAACTCTTCGGGATTGCTTGGAAAATAGTATCTCTTCTCTTCTCTCATCATTTCGTCGCCCTGTTTGAAATAAGAGACGTACCAATAGGATTCTGTTTTGTGGCCATCTTCAAACTCAATAAAACTTAGCGAAGAATCCGGAATCTCGGAACCTGCGGTTTCTGGAAGTTCACTCACTAATTCTCGCGCCTGGCGTATTTCCCTTACCATTCTTTCCAAGACCACTCTTCCGTTCTGATTAACTTCTGCCATATCTTCTCCTGCCTGATAATATTTACTGGAAGTTAAATAAATTGAAAAAATGATCACAACAACAATAATAAAGATAGAAAGGACTACCAGAAGTTCTGTAAGGGAAAACCCTTCTTGTTTTTTAAATTCTTTCTTCATTTACTTTTTAACCTTTAAAGATTCCATAATTACGCTTTTTTCTGAGAAAGTAGGAGGGGTCTTCCAGAAAACCGAAACTTTTATTACTTTTGCCCCTAAATCAGTATCGCTGATAACCGATCCTTGAAAATCGTAATAGTTAACATCAACTTCCCTTTTGAAAAAATCAAAATTTGATATTTCGCCGTAATTTTCGCTTGAAGAAGTTGCTTGCTCGTATGATTCAGAAATGACCTCTTCTATTTTTTCTTGAGCAAGCTTAGAAGCACAGTTTTTCATCTTTGCTTTAGTCCCTGTCTGCAACCCAAGAGAAATCATCATAACAACGCCAATTATTCCCACAACCAAGACAAAAATAGCCAAGAGCGTTTCAATTAAAGTAAATCCTTCTTTTCTTTTAAATATTTGTTTTCTCATACTATTTGCTGACTTTGACAAAACCTGCAGGGCTGACTTTAATAACCCTTGTCTCCCCCTTGGAATTAATTAAAACAATATTCCCTCCTTGAACTGCAGCACCGTAAGGATTAAATGCAACTTTATTATTATCAAAGTTTATTTCTTCAATGCTTACCTTCGGGGGAAATTCCTCCGTCTTTAAAACCTCTGAAATCTCTCCCCCTTCCCCGTATTTTACTACTTGATATTCGTTGGGTGAAGTGCTTGTTGAAAAAACAATTCCATGATTTATTTGTTTTGTCACCGATACTTGTTCTGCATAACGAAAATCCGTAACCAGCTGTCTGGTGATTCCCGATAACTGCATATTGGGACTAATGTTCTTGAGAGCTAAAGTGCTGATGCCAAACACAACTGCAAGAATTGCTAAAATGACTAGAATTTCAACCAAAGTGAATCCATTCTCTGGAATTTTAAGTTTTAATTCTCTAATTCTCATTATATTGCTCCCATCATTTGATAGATAGGCTGAATAATAGATACTGCAAAAAATCCTACTGCTCCTCCGATTAAAAGGATAATGAGGGGCTCTATAAGCGTTGAAAGGTTCTCAGTAGTCCTGGTTACCTCCTCTTCTAAAAAATCAGCTGTCTGTTTCAGTACTTCCGTTGTCTTGCCCGTTTCTTCGCCAACCTGCATCATTTGCAAAACCATCGGAGTGTAAAGGTCTACAAAACTTTCTAAACTGCGAGTGAGGCTTTCTCCTGATTTTACTTTTTCCCTTGCTGTAATTATGGATTTCCTGAAATAGTAATTTTCAACAGAACCACAAAGCACATCTAATGACTGTAATATTGGCAAACCGGCGTCTATTAAGGTTGAAAGCGTTCTAATGATATAGGCGGAACTTGTTTTTATAATCAGAGAGGAAAGAATAGGCAGTCGTAAAAATACATAATCAATTATCTTTTTGCCTCCTTTAGTTTTAAAATACGAAGCAGCTGAGAAAATGAACACCAAAACGGCTAAAATAACAAAATACCATTTTTCTATCAGAAAATAGGAAAGACCTACCAATACCTTTGTGGTAAAAGGGATCTCTATTCCCATTTCTTCAAAGGTTTCAGTCAATCTGGGAATTACAATCGTAATCATTAAGATCCCGATCACTATCATTGTAAAAACAATCACCGAGGGATACACTAAAGCACTTCTAATATTTGTTCTCAACTTATAGTCTTTCTCCATCTGAGAGATTAAACCGTCTAAAGATTTTATCAGGGTTCCCGACTGCTCCCCTATCATAACCAGATTGTAATAAATATTAGAGAAGATATTGGGATGGTTTTTAATTGTTTCTGAAAAAGTTTTTCCTTTAATTATCTCACTTCTGATTTTTAACAATGCTCTTGTAAAGCTCTTATTTCTGGACTGCAAAGACAAAGTACTCAAGGCCCTGGGCAGGCTTACTCCCGCTGAAATCATAACTCTTAGGTTTCTGGTAAAAATTATCTTTTCTTTCAAGCCTACTTTTCCAAAAAAGAGTCCGTAAAATAGGAAATAAAACCTTCCCTTTAAAAACCTTTTTTTTTCTGTATCAGCTCTAATCAAAATAAAACCCTCTTCGCGAAGAATTTTAGCAAGTTCTTTTTGATCTTTAGCCTCATGCTGCCCGGATATTTTCTCTCCTTTAAAAGATTTAGCGATATAAAAATAGTTTGTCATCAAACTCTATTCTTTAGTTTAGCAGAGCATTTCTCTGCCAATTGAAATTTAAACTATTCAACTACTACCCTCAATACTTCTTCAATAGTGGTCAATCCTTGAACCGCTTTAATAAACCCATCTTCAATCATGGTTCTCATCCCTTCCTTCTGAGCCTGCTCCTGAATCTTATCGGAAGCAACTTCCTTTACTATAAGCTCTTTTATGCTTTCGGTTACCGGTAAAACCTCAAAAATGCCAATCCTTCCTTTGTATCCATCAGGACACCCTTTGGAAGGCTTGGGGTGATAAAAATAAATATCTTCTATGCCCTGATTCGGCTTTACCGATTTTTCCTCTTTCAATATATTTAAAATCCTTTTTAAATCACAATATTTTCTTAATTCTTTTACCTGTTCTTTGTTAAGCTTGTACTTCTCCTTATCCTCATAGAGCCGCCTCACCAGTCTCTGGGCCAAAATTACATTTAAGGTAGAAGATAACAAGAAAGGTTCCGCTTTCATGTCAATTAATCTGGGAATAGCGCCGGCAGCTGAAGTCGTATGCAGGGTGGATAAGACCAAGTGGCCTGTCAAAGCAGCGTTAATGCTAAGAGAGGCAGTTTCATTGTCTCTAATTTCGCCTACCATAATAACGTCAGGGTCTTGTCTCACTAAAGCACGGAGTCCCGAAGCAAAAGTTAGTCCTATCTTAGAATTTATTTGAACTTGATTGACTCTAGGAATTTGATATTCAATGGGATCCTCAACCGTTGAGATATTAATCTCGGGAGTATTCAAGATTTCAAGCATTGAATACAAAGTAGTGGTTTTTCCGCATCCGGTAGGTCCGGCAATCAGTATCATACCTGTCGGCTTTCTTAAGTTTAACTGAATATTTTCAAGCCCTTCATCTCTTAATCCTAATTCCTCAAGGGAAAACGCCTTGGTTGTTTCTGATAAAAGACGCATTACAACCTTTTCTCCCTTAAAAGTGGGCAGTATTGAAACCCTGACCGAATATTTGTATTTTTCATTCTCAAATTTAAATCTTCCATCCTGGGGCAAACGGCGCTCGTCTAGTTTTAAACTGGAAAGAATCTTAATGCGGGCAACTATTCCAACGCCTGAGCTTCCGGGCAAGGTCATGGCATCGTGCAGAATTCCATCAATGCGGTATCGTATGATAACTTCCTTCTTACTGGTCTCAACATGAACATCGGAAGCCCTGTCTGAAATAGCATGTTTAATTAAAGCATCTACAATTCTTATAATGGGTGCTTCAAAAGCAGTTTCTTCTAATTTCCTACTTTTAAGACCAGAGAACTTTTCCCTCTTTATTATGTCTCCGAATTCCGCTCTTAAGCTTTCTTTATATTGTTTTAAAACCTGTTGAATGCTTTTTGAATTAGTTAACCTTGGAAAAATTTTCAAATTCGCTTTTTTCCTAATAAAATCAATTGTTTCAATATCTTTTGGGTCAAGCATGGCAACTTCCAAAGAATTATCTTTCTTTCTGAAAGCAACGATATTGTAAGATCTTGCAATCGGTTCCGGAATTATCTTTAAGATTTCCGGATTGATTTTTTCATTTTCTAAATTAACAAAAGGGATTCCAAGAATATATGCCTTCGTTCTGGCTAAATCATCTTTACTTATTAATCCTCGCGAAACTAAAACTTCACCAACTTCTTTGTTTTCTTTTTTGGCAGTTTTCAAAGCTTTATCAAAATCCTGCTTTTTAACAAGTTCCGCATCAAGCAGAAAAGCCTTCAGTTGTTTTGGCTCAATATTCATAGTTTTTAATAAAATCCTTAAGCTATTAAAACGGAGTTAGCCGAACACCTGCTTTACTTTCTCCAGTAAGTCAGACAAACTGTAGCTTGATTTGACCAGATAACTTCTAGCTCCGGCCTCAATTGCTCTTTGTATGTCTTTGGTTTCTTCAAGATGGGTAAGGATAATAACCGGAATATCTTTTACTTCGGGATCTTTTTTTAATTTCTCCAGAACTTCAAAACCGTTAAGCTTTGGCAAAATAAGGTCAAGTAAAATTAAATCCGGCTTTTCGCTTTTTGCCAGCCTTACCCCCGCTTCTCCGTCCAGCGCTTTAACAACTTTGTACCCTTCTTGCCTGAGAAAGTCACCAAAGGTTTGCTGTAACGCGCTCTCATCCTCAACGAATAAGATTTTTTTCATAAATAATTGACTAAACAACTGATAACCAACGACTAATAACTATTGTAAGTTGTAAGTTGTAAGTTATGGGTTGTAAGTTATAAGTTATTTTATTGGCAATGTAAACCAAAATGTTGACCCTTTTTGGGGAACAGAACTAAATCCTATTTTTCCCCCTAATTCATCTATGATTGATTTTGAAATATAGAGGCCGAGTCCCGAACCCTGAGTTCTATATTTCAAAACTTTTTCTCCTCTAAAAAACTTTTGGAAAATATATTTCTGATCAGATTCTGAAACTCCAATACCATTATCCTTTATTTCAAAATAAAGAGAGTCGTTTTTGGCCCTAAGATGAATCCTTACTTTCCCTTCATGGTCTTTTAAGGGCAAAGACGCATAACGGATGGCATTATCTAAAAGATTTTCCAAAACCACCTTTGTTTGAGAAGAATCGCCAACAGCTTGCGGAATATCAGGCTCATGAGTAAATATCACCTTTACACCTGAGGCTTCGGCCAAAGGCCTAAATTTTAAGATTAAATCCTGAATTAAATTCTGAAGAGGAAAGGCCTCTATTTTTAAAGGAAGCTTTCCCGACTCAATCATAGAAACTGTTAATAATTTAGAAATCAGCTCTTGCATCCTTTTGACATTTTCTCTTAGAATATTAAAATATTTCTGCTGTTTTTCTTCTGCCTTTCCCAGTTTTCCAGATATTAAAAATTCGGTTGCCCAACGGCAGTTGGATATGGGGGCGCGCAATTGATGGGAAACTATCCTAATGAATTCCGACTTCATTTCATTGGCTTCAGCTATCTTCTCAAAGCTTCGAGTCAGCCCAATATTAATGACAAGCAAGCCCAGACCCAAACCGACTATAACTCCTGCAACCAATATAGGTTCATCGACCAGTTTTGTGCCAATTGCATATCCCAATAGGATTATAACAATAATAGATATTCCCATTATCAGGAAAAAAATACGCGGACGCTGCCATAAGGAAATATTATGGTTTTTGTAAAAGACTGGCTTGTTTGTTTTTTTAAACACTTTTTCCGTCATTTTCTTTAATTATTTTATTATCTTATTATAACATAAAGCATAAAAGTTTTAGAAAACATAATTGACTTTGGGTTAAGTTTTTGATTAAATAAAGCTACGGGGCATGGTGTAATGGTTAACATATGCGCTTTGGGAGCGCAGGATTCCCGGTTCGAGTCCGGGTGCCCCGACA
>CAZKKG010000010.1:0-16290 GCA_964553275.1 uncultured Candidatus Saccharibacteria bacterium | reverse complement strand
CAAGGCAATGTTGTTTTCCAAATCTCTTTTTAAAACTTCATAGCTTCTAATCTCTCCTTCAATAAAGAATGAAAAATCAGCTCCGACAGGGACAAGATCAGCCAAAGTTACCATCAGTCCATCCGAAGTCAATATCAGCCCTGACCCTTCTAAAATCTTGCCTGCCTTGATTTCTGTTCTCACTCCAATAACTACTTTTTCAACTTTTTCCACAGCACTCTGCAGGGCAACGTTTTCTGTTACGTTAATCTCTTTTTGCTCAGTAATATAAACGGGGCTCTGTTCTAAGCGGTATTCATAGAATAAGGGCTTTTCAACAAAATAAGGCCAAAATATCTGGTCTGCAAAAATACCTCCCACCATTCCAATGATAAATATAACTAAAATTCTTAAAACGCTTTTTGACATAAATAAAAGGAGTTATAAATTACCCTAAATCTATTTTACCTTACTTTTCTTTTTCTTTAAATCCCCTTTGGAGGTTTTAGATTTCTTTTCAGAGGAAGTGCTTGAAATTTTAAATATGACTTTGCCGCCCTCGCTTTCAACTAAAACATTTTCTCCCTCGGTCACCTCTCCGGAAACAATTTTCAAGGAAAGAGGGTCTAAAATCATTCTTTGGATAACTCTTTTCAAAGGCCTTGCTCCCAAATTCTTATCAAATCCTTTTTCGGCTAAAAGATCTTTAACGGACGAAGAAATTTTTAATTTAATTTTTTTCTTTAAAAGGCGTTTTTTCACTTTTTCGAGTTCTAATCCGACAATCTTTTTAATATCTGCCCTTTCCAGATAATTGAAGATAATAGTTTCATCAACTCTGTTTAAAAATTCCGGTCTGAAATATTCTTTCAAAGACTCTTTGACTTTTTCTTTCAAGTCTTCCTTTTCCCTGTTTTTCCCTTCAATAAATCCCAGAGAACCCATCTTTGCAATGTATTCTGACCCTATATTCGAAGTCATTATCAAAATGGAATTTTTAAAAGAAGTAACTCTGCCTTTAGAATCGGTCAGTCTTCCATCTTCTAAAATCTGAAGGAGAATATTAAATACTTCCGGATGAGCTTTTTCTATCTCATCAAGTAAAACTACGGCATAAGGCCTTCTTCTGATTTTTTCTGTAAGCTGGCCTCCTTCTTCATACCCAACATATCCCGGAGCAGAGCCTATCATTTTTGAAACACTGTATTTTTCCATATATTCTGACATGTCAAGCCTTACTAAAGCATTCTCGTCATTGAATAAAAATTCTGCTAAGGCGCAGGCTGTTTCTGTTTTTCCAACACCGGTAGGACCTAAAAAGATAAAGGAGCCTACGGGTCTGTTTTCTTCTGAGATTCCCGCTCTTGAACGCCTGATTGCATTGGAAATAGCAGAAATGGCCTCACCTTGGCCAATGACTCTGCTTTTTAAAATATCTTCCATCTTTTCCAATTTCTTGACTTCTTCTTCTATTAGCCTGGTCACGGGAATTCCCGTCCATTTGGAAACAACCTGAGCTATATCTTCTTCGGTCACTTCCTCTTTTAAAACATGATGTTTTTTCTGAAAAAGAACTAGTTCTTTTTCCTTGTTCTTTATCTTCTTCAAAACTTCCGGAATTTTCCCATATTTAAGTTCAGCTATTTTTTGCAAATCAGCTTCCCTTTGGGCAACCTCAACTTGAAAATTCAAATCATCTTTTTCTTTCTTGAGATCCTTTATTTTAAAAATCAGGTCTTTTTCTGTCTTCCATCCAAGTTCAAGATTTTTTGCCCTTTCATTAAGGTCAGCCAAGCTTCTTTTGATAGTTCTCAGCCTTTTTTTAGCTGAAACTGATTCTTCTTCTTTGAGAGCTGCCTTCTCAATCTCCAATTTCTCAATCTCCTTTTTTAATTTATCAAATTCTAAAGGCTCCGATTCAAGCTCTAACCTCAGAGCTGAAGCGGCTTCATCCATTAAATCAACTGCTTTGTCGGGCAAAAACCTATCGGTAATATAGCGGGCGCTCAGTTCTGCAGCAGCCACTAAGGAGGAATCCTTAATTTTAACTCCGTGATGGAGCTCATATTTTTCTTTAATTCCTCTCAAGATAGTGATTGTGTCTTCTATTGAGGGTTCGGTAACGTAGATCGGCTGGAATCTTCTCTCCAAAGCAGGATCCCTTTCAATATATTTTTGATATTCTTTAAGGGTGGTAGCTCCAATTGCTCTCAGCTCTCCCCGAGACAGGGCCGGCTTTAGAAGGTTCGAAGCATCAATCGCTCCTTCTGCGGCTCCCGCCCCCACTAAAGTATGAAGCTCATCAATAAAGAGAAGGTATTTTCCTTTCGCCCTGTCAACCTCGTTGAGAAAAGCTTTTATCCTGTCTTCAAATTCTCCTCTATATCTCGTACCGGCTACCATCGCTCCCAAATCCAAAGCAATAATCTCTTTTTCTTTCAGGGATTCGGGAACATCGCCCTTTACGATTCTTTGAGCTAACCCTTCAACTACGGCCGTTTTCCCGACGCCCGCTTCCCCTATTAAAACAGGATTGTTTTTGGTTCTACGGCTCAAGACCTGCATTAATCTGCGAATCTCATCTTCTCTTCCGATAACCGGATCGAGTTTGCCTTTCAGGGCAAGATTAGTTAGGTTTCTTGCATATTTTTCAAGAACCTGGTATTTCGACTCGGGGTGGGGATCGGTAACTCTTTGCCCTCCCCTTATCTTCACTAGAATCTTAAGGGTATTTTCGTAATCGAGCTTATCCAATTCTAAAGTCTCTCCAACGCTTTTTATAAAAGGAGCATTGTTTAGAATTTCCTTTGCTTTGGTATCCGTATCCAGTAAAGCAAGAAAAAGATGTTCAATCGAAATGTATTCGTCCCCCATCTTCTCTGATTCAATTCTTGCTCTATCTAAAATCTTAGCCATATCCTGCGTAAGGTAGAATTGACCGAATGTCTTGGGACTTAAAATAGAAGGGATTTTTTGAATAGCAGAATCAATCTTCTTTTTCAACATTTCTATATCAATCCCCATTTTCATAAGGAGCGTCAAAACCACGCTGCCTTCCTGAGAAATCAAAGATAAAAGCAAATGCAGGGCATCTATTTGCTGCTGTCCTTTTGTCCTAGCAATTTCCTGAGCCCTTAACACTGCTTGCTGGCTTTTGTGAGTAAAATTTGAGCCGTCTATCATAGAATTTATGGCCTTTACTTCTGTTTTAATACAATTTTAAGTTAAAATCAACCCCCGAAAAAACAGAGGCTGGTAAAAAAGATATTTTAAAATATTCTTGCTAGCTTCTCTCTCCCAAAATGACGATAACGTTTTTTTCCTTTCCTTCTCTTAAAAACTTTAATTGTACTTCGTCCCCAGGATTATATTCCATAATGATTTTAGCCAAGGAGTTTTCTTGAGTTATTCTCTCGCCGTTAAACTCCAGAATAATATCATCTCTTTTAATCCCTGCTTTCTGGGCTGCAGAATCAGAAAAAACAGCTTGTTCCGTTGCTTCTCCTCCCGGATTTCTTCCCACCCAAGCACCGTAATCAACGGACAAATCATATTTTTCTTTAAGCTCCGAATTAATTAGAGTATAGTAAATACCCAAAAACGGATAAACAATCTTCCCTATTGCTTTCACCTGCTCTATACCTCTTTTGCCTTCATTTATGGGAATAGCAAACCCAATATTTTCTCCGAGCTGGCTTCTTGCAACATTAATTCCGATAACTTCGCCCTTCAAATTCAAAAGAGGCCCTCCGGAATTTCCCTGATTAATGGCGGCGTCCGTTTGGATTACATTTTCCAAGAGTTCCGATTCTCCTCCGCCAGAAGCTATAATATTCCTTCCCAGTCCCGAAACGATTCCCGTAGAAACCGTGTTCTGAAATTCTCCCAAGGCATTCCCTATGGCAATAACTGTCTGTCCCGCCTGAAGTATATCGGAATCTCCCAAAGGCAAAGGTTTAAATTTCTCATCCGTATTGATTTTAATAACGGCTAAATCCTTTACCGGGTCGAGGGCCAAGACTTCTGCGGAAAATCTTTTCCCCTCATTAGTTAGTACCGTGTATTCTGCATCCTTGTCTGAAACAACGTGGCGGTTTGTCAGAACCATGCCGTCTTCAGAAATAATAAAGCCGCTTCCTCCTCCAATCTCTCTTTTTTCAGTACCCCCATCTTGGTTTTCGGGAATTTCAAACCTAAAGAAAGGGTCTCCAAAAAATTCCTCAAAGCCTTCAAAGGGATCGTAATAAAATTGTTCGACCACGGGCATATCCTTGGTAATAATAATACTTACCACGGAAGGAAAGGCCTTTTTAACAGCTTCAATTACTTTCTCCTCCTGGGATGTCTGGGGAATATATTCTTTCTCAATTACCGTCTCTTTCTCAACTATTTTCTTTGGAAATTCAATGTTTAATTTCTCAAGCAATTCTCCCGTTTGCGAATAGAAATATCCTACACTCAAAACCCCTCCCAAGGCTCCAAACAAAAAGGATGCCAAGACAATGGAACAGATAATTAAAATATTTGTTTGAAAAGAAGATTTCTTTTTCTTTTTATTCCAAAAAACATTCTTTACTTTTGGAAATTTGAATTTAGGAATTGAATAAATAGACATAATTGAAATTACAAAGTTTTAACTCTCTATGCCTTTAATTTTAAGATTTTTAAAAAAATTGTCAAAAGAAAAACAAAAACAACAATAGGCAGAGAAATTAAAATCCCGATAAAACTGAGAAATTCTTTTAAGATTCTAGCAAAGGAATCAAAAAATTTTCCCAAAAAAGAAGTTTTCTTTGGATGATTGTAATGAACCAATTTGTAATTAAAGACATCCGTCTTAATCGGCCCGAGAAGAAAAGTATAGGTTTCCATTAAAACATATTTCAAATAGGTTGCAAAAAGGCCTTCTTCTTTGAATCTTCTTGTTGAAACAAAGATATTAGAAGACCTAATCAGCCCGAACCTCCCTATTTTCCCTCCTTCTCTTGCATAAAAATGATCCTCAGCCACAATTATACTTTCATCAAATCCGCCAAGTTTTTCATGCAAGCTTTTTTTAACGAGAATTGTATTGGTAGCATGAGGAACAAACTTCTCGCTGATGAGAGCAGGAAAGACATTGTAAAATAAATTGAAAGCAATTTTCAAAAACACATTTTTGCTTCTGGGCAAAAGGAAAAATGCCGCCACATCCAAGTTTCTTTTTTCAAATTCGCCAACACTATTTTCAAGAAAATCATACGGCAAAACAGTATCAGCATCAACAAATAAAAATAGATTCCCCTTGGCCTCTAAAGCTCCCTTATTTCTTGCCTTAGCCGGACTTCCTCCGGGAGATATCCTGCATCCATATTTCTTGGCAACCTCAACCGTTCTGTCACTCGAGTTATTATCAGCTACAATAATTTCATAGTCTTTTTTAAAACTTTGTTCTTTGATAGATTCAAGAAGAAAAGGAATTTCCCTTTCTTCGTTAAATGCAGGAACGATTATAGAAATCATGATTTTGAATCAATGTCTTTTATTTTCCTTGCCTTTGGCGTTGTCCAAAATCCCATATATTTTCCGAGCATTAATCTTGTCTGGGCGTCCAAGGCAGGCAGAGATGTAAAAAATATCATAACCAAAGGAAGTAAAAACCATTCAAGAAAAAAGGAAGCATATCTTTCTTTTTTCTGGCTCGGAGGCCTGGGCGGCAGAAGTGAAATGCTCAAAACTCCCGAAGCAACAAGCCCCAGCATCCCGAATGTTAAGACTCTGCTCACATATACGGGCAAATTGTATGCAAGCATGGTCTGCCCGAAATCTCTTCCTCCTAAGACAATCGGAAGCCAGCCGAGCATAAATATCATAATTGAATTTGTAGCCCAAGCCCAATGTCCTTCAAAAAGAGTAAAGCCAAGTGAAAACTTTTTAGAAAAAGGAATATTCCTGTTTTTGTAAAACCCAAAAAGATAGTAAGCTATATCTCCTACTCCATAAGCCCATCTTTGCTGCTGCTTGTAAACGTTTTTCATTGTTTGAAAAAAAGTAGGAGCACAGTTGGCATCCATAGAGATTGGATAATACATAGGTACAACCCTGTAATGGCCGTCGTACTTCAAAAAACACTGCCAAAAAATCCTGGAATCATCAGACACTATGTTTGTCTGACGGAAATCAACATCAACCAATGCCTTAAAACTCATTGAATGAGAAGAAAAAGTAATTAATTTTTCAGGCCTTTCCTGGGACATCATCTGCCAGAAAGTAGCCGAAAAGGAAAAAACACGGGAAATAAGCGGAGTTTCCCAAATATTATTTATAAAGAGAGGAATCGGCTGGAAACTGCAGCGGACCGAATCTTTAATCGTTAGATATTTGTAAGCAAGACAGCTGAAATATTTAGGAAAAACTTTTGTGTCAACATCGAAAGAGGAATAAATGATATTTTCGTAAGGGATTTTTAGGGAATCGATAATTTCTTTCTTCGCCGTTCTCGCTCCCCATGTTTCATTAGATCCTTTCCCCGGAATATCATACGGCAGGTCTTTTGGATGGCAAGTCACTAAAACTTTAAAAAACTTGTCTCTAAACTCCTTCTTAATTGCCTTTGCCACTTTTTCACCGCGAGAACCACCTTTCTCTTCGTAAGTTAAAACAACTATCATCTGTTTGCCGGGCCAGTCACAGCTAGCCAAAGCACGCATTGATTCCCTGACAATCTCCAAGGGTTCTTTGTACATCGCAAGAACCACTATATGATAGATTTTCCTCCATCTTTTAATTTGCATGACATCTTTCATCCAGTCTCTCTCTTCACCTTCTCTCATTCTTTTGTAGCAAGCTCTAAGATGAAAAGAAAAATAGATGGTTCTTACAAACCAATAAACCATAAACGCGATTATAAAGAAAGCCATCCAAAGAGGTCTTAACCAAGAAAAGACAACAACTGCAATTAAAGTGAACCAACTTAAAGCTCCAGGCAAAATTTCAAAAAACCGGTACATTATTCTTTCTTTTTTATTCTCAAGATCAGATGCTCTGCTTATCCTTAAATAATCCATAAAGGTTAAGATAGAGTTAAAATTACAAGACCGCAAACAATTAAAAAGACAGCGAGAAACTTTTGAAACATTGCTTTTCCCGAAAGCTCTTCTTTTACAAACTTAGGAAACTTCAGGGAAATCAAGAAAATAAGTACCAGCAAAAAAACATATTTTACCCCTTCTAAGGCATTGACGAAAGACAGCAGGCTTAGGGGTACAAGAGCTATTGCAAGATTCTGCAAAACAAAGGCGCAGCCCCCAACTGCTTGATTTCCCAAAAACAGCCAAATAGTGCCAGGCTTAAAGCTTACTCTTTTCCTAAAAAGCTCTTCTCTTACTTCCTTTGAAAAAAGGAAAAAGAGAGCCGTCAAAACTCCTCCTATTCTCATCCAAATAAAGCCGGACCAAAAAGGCTGGAGGAAATAAACAAACTTGCTTAAAGTTAAAGACAAGGCAAACAAAAAAGCAGCCAAAACGGAAATCTTGATGCTTTCAATTGTTATTGCTTTTTTCTTCTCAAATGTTATTAAAACTCCCCCGCAAATCAATAATGCCAAAGCTAATATTTTAAAAAAGTTCAGATCGGGTTTAATGCCCGAAAAGAGATAGCCGAAGAATAAAATAAACAAGGGCGAGATGGCACCGATGGCAGGAATTACTCTTGAGACCTCAAATCTTTCCAAAGCGCTAAAAAGGGCAAACAAAGCAAGAACAAAAACAGCTCCCGCAAAGACGCTCAAACAAACAACCGACAATGGTTCTGAAACAGAAAACCCAAAAGGAACAAGAACCAAGCTAAAAACTCCAAGTAATCCTACATAGAAAGAATAAACTTTTGGCCCGGGAATAGGGCCCGAAACCAGATGCTTATCAACTAAAGCAACTAAAGCCAAAAGAAAATAAGCTAGAACAGCGCTCAATATCCAAGTCATATACTAAAATTCTTGAAAAACTACCTTCTTTATATTTACCGCACCGAGCTTTCTTCCTTCAATAAGACCCTCCATGCACGCTTCTGCAAAATATCCTTTTTTGAGCCAGTCGAAAAGCCATTGATTGACATACTTGGGATTTTCCTGTGAAATGCCGAAACCCGATTTTAAAAGCCAATCTTTATTAAACTCTTCCTGAGACCCAACGGTAGGAGCAATAATTAACGGGATTCCCAAAGCTGCATAAAAAGAAAGCTCGCTTGGCTTTGTCCATAAAACGTCAGTCTTTCTTAGTTTATCGTTAAAATCTTTAAAATATTCTTCTTTGTTTTCAGAAAATATTATTTCAATATTCTTTCCCAAAAAATCACCAAGATTTAACTTATTAACTTTTTTCAAAAAATATCCTTTAACTTCTTTTCTAATGCCTGCTGACAGTATTATCTTAATCTTGTTTTCCCTGATTGCAAGCTCCAGACTTTTTAAAATCTCAAACCCTATGCTCTTTTGGACTCCTGCTCCTCCAACGGCAAACATTAAGGTTAAAACGTGATCCGATTTGGAGGGGAGCTTTCCCAAATATCCTTTAATCAAAGACTTGTATTGATTGAAATATCTTTTTTCAGGATCAAGGTTTAGGAGCCGGTAGCTGAAATCATGTTTTAATGTCTCAAGTCCAATGTCGGGAATCTTAATACCAATATTTTCTGAAGGCAGAGGAAAACCGCTCAAGAATATGTTTTCTGATTTTACCCCGTAAAGTTTCAACCTTTCAACAACTCTTTCTGTCGGAGCAAAATATTTAATCCTGCTTTTCTTGGGATATAAGGGAGCCCAAGCTCTGGAAATATCGGAATCGCACACAATACAATAAATCTGCCCGGGATAATTAAAAAACTCAGCCATAAAGACCGGAGTAAAGAAAGTGCTGACAAAAGGCAGATATTTTCCTTTTGAATTAAAACCGTTGTAAAAACGCTCTGAACCGAGCTTCTTTATTAAATGCTCTCCCCACCCTTTTTTAATTAATGAATATGTTTGTTTCAGCTGAAGATTGGGTTCGGACAAATCTCTCTTTGGATAGAACTTAAGTATTTTTTGAAATCTGTCAAAAAAAGAAAAGAAAATATTCCCAAGCAGGGGAGTTTTTTTAAATTTAGAAATGAATTCATAGAAATCTCTTGTTTCTTTCCAAATCATTTTGTCTTTGCCGGGGATCCCTTCGTAATTATCAGCGCTAACAATCATGCCCCTAAAAGCTATGTCTTTCAAAGGAAAAGCGGCTCTGTGATGGCCATAACCCATGCTTAAAGAGACAATCCATGCTTTAAATTTATTTGATGAGAAGTAGGAACTTTTTGAATCAAAAGACTCCTGGATGAAATCAGCCATTACTTCATTTTAACATGAATTCAATATTATTAAGAATAATTCAAAAAATTCTTTTCCCATCTTTTGGTAAGAAGGTAACCCCACCGAAACAAAAGAAAGTAGACGGGTATGAGCCAAAACCATGAAACCTTAAAGAAAACGCAGTTATGAGAAATTCTAGAAAAAAGATCAACTACAGAATTAAGATAGCTTAGTAAGAAATGAGCGGGCAAAGAAAAAACCCAAGCCAAGCTTTCTGAAAATATTCCCAAAAAAGCAAAAACAAAACCAGAAACCATAACGTAAGGAAGAATGGGAACCACCAGAATGTTAGTTAAAGGAGAAACAAGAGAAAAATAGCCAAAGTTATATACTAAAAGAGGCAGGGTAAAAATCTGGGCAGAAAAAGTAATTGCCAGTATTTCTTTAAAATTGGCAAAATTTGGAACCATATGTAAGCGTTCTTTTATATAACTTCTCAGGGGAGACGAAAAACAAATTATCCCTAAAACTGCCAAAAACGACAATTGAAAGCCAACATCATATCTCAAAAGCAAAGGGTTGAATAAAAGCATTAATAAGGCGGCAAAAACTAAAGACCTGATTCCGCTTCCTCTCCTTCCAGAATGCTCAGCATACAAAACCAGGCTTGCCATAATCCCCGCCCTGATAGCCGAGGGCTGAAATCCCGTTATTGCTATAAAAAAAGCAATCATGATCATTGAGAAATAAAAAGAATGGCGCCTACGAATGCCTATTCCCAGCAAAAAAGCCATTAGGACCGCACTCAAAATAGCTACGTGCATCCCTGAAACAGCAACAACATGGCGAAGCCCCGTCAAGTTAAGCTTCTCTTTCAATTGAGATGAAATTCTTTTCTTGTCTCCCAAAATAATGGCATTTAAAAGGTGCGACAAAGGCGGAGGAAGGTTCGATTCAATGCTTTGCCTTAATTTGTGTTTCAAGTTTAAAACATTAGCGTAAATAAAAGAAACTCCCCTATATTCGCCTCTGTTTAGAAGCTTAATCTCCGGCTTATACATAACGGAGCAAATCCCATCTTTTGCCAAATAGTCCCTGTAATTAAAATCTTGAAATTCAAAAGGGTTCTCAATTTCTCCCATAATTTCCAACCTGTCTCCATATTCGTATTCGGGATAAGAATCAGACGTAACAAGAATCTTGCCGAAGCTTCTCTTGTCTTGCAGGAAAATATTTTCTGCAGATTCTTTAAAATAAATAGTCTCGGGAACGATTGTCAGTTTTGTATTGCTCTCTCTTGCGTCCGGTTCTTCCGATACAGTCCCAATTAAAACTATTTCTCTTCCAGAATCATTAATTTCTCTTAAAACGCTTCCTTTTATCTTAGGCTGGGATTCCTGGCAGAACCAAAAACCCAAGATAAAAAACAAAATGCAAAATCCGGCAAAAACAATTTTTTTCTCTCGCCAAAACAAAGCTAAGGGGATAAGTGCCAGAACAGCAAGCACAAACAAGATCAGTAAAGAAAACTCAAAAAAAGAGGCAATGAAAATACCTCCTAAAAAAGAGAGGCAGCAATAAGAGAAGATTTGCTGAAACGCCATAACCGATCCTTTAAATTTATTATCTATCTTGCCTGGCAAATTTCAAAAAGATTTGAAATCTCTTTTACAATTGATAAAAGATACTTCGGGGGATAAGGCCTTACTTTTTCCATTTTAGGATCAATTGCCTTCCCCAGTACAAAATTCTGCAAATAATATTTCTTAGCGGGAGATAGCCATCTGGCAATTTTAATAATATCTTCTTTTTTTAAAATCCCAGGGACAACAGTAGTGCGAAACTCATAGTCTACTATTCCCTCTCTTAATATATCAATCGATTTTTCTATATTTTCCAAGTTAATTTCAACTCCTGCAGACATCTTATATTTATCTTTTGGCGCCTTTACATCCATAGCAACATAGTCCACTAATTCTTTTCTTATAAGACTGTTTAACATTTTCGGATTAGAACCGTTGGTATCAAGTTTAACAAGATATCCGAGTTTTTTAATCTTCTCTAAAAACAAGGGGAGCTCTTTGTGAATCGTAGGTTCTCCTCCGCAAACAACAATGCCTTCGAGCATGCCTCTTCTGTCCTGCAAGAATTTAAAAAAATCCCTTTCGGGTATTCTGGATTGAGTTTTAATCTTATCTTCCAAAACGAGCTCCGGAGAATAACAGAAAGGACAGCGGAGATTACATCCGATAAGAAAAACTGTAGCTGCAACATGTCCAGGGTAATCAATAAGAGTAGTTTTTTGAAGTCCGCCTATTTTCATAAATAACTCGCTAATTCAAATTTTCTAATTTTAAATTCCTTTTGCTGAGATCTGATAATTTCATAATGATAATCTTCCAGAATATTTTCGTATAATTTCTTTTTTCGTTCTAAAAAGATAGTAGCATTTTCGTATAGATAATTATGAATCTTTCTAAGCTGGTTAATCCCCCCATACCTTACTCTATTTATGCTTTTCCCTGAATAATTGATAGAAGTAATTGGGAGTCCTAATTTTACTAATCGAGATTGTATAGCAGATATAAATTCCTTATTTCCTTCAATACAAAACTCTCCTCCGTAAGAAGTATATATTTGACCAGATTTTCCTCGGGTAATTCGTTTAGCTCTATTTATACACCCATCAGCATCAAATACTCCTCTAACAAAATGTCTTTCGAGAGGTTTTAAAAGGTTGGGAAATCTAACGGTGAAGGTTTTACGATGGGTTATATGGTAACGTGCTAAATCATTGACCATCTTAGATGATCGGAAATATACTTCTAAACTATTAGTATCCTTATGGTGGTAATCCTTTCCAGTCCACTCAACTGCTTTCTTAAACTTTTTAAGATGTGATTTATCCTTAATAGCAAGGCAAAGTCTTATCTTATTTCTACCGGTTATTGATCCATCTCCACTTAAGAACCCTAACCAATATGCTCTTTCTTCATTATCTATTCTTGCAAAAAAAGATTCATTCAAATCATATTTTCGGTTGGCCAAACTTAATTTTCTCTTTGTCTTATGGCTCACTACCCTTCCTTTCATGGAACAAGAAAGACATCTGTAAAGATGATTTAATTTTTCAAGTCGGCCTTTTGGAATAAAGTTTATTTTCTCACATACTGTACATTTAACGGAATTTTTCTTCATCATTCCTCCTCTCCAAAAATGACATCCCTTACCAGTATTCCATGGTTGCGGCTTCCCTTTTAATGCTTCGCTTAATTTCCTACAATGTTCCTCCGTAAAAGGTGGTTTTTTTCTTCCTTTGAGAGCGATACTTAATTTTCTTTTCGTTTTCTCTGATAACTTTTTTCCTCTTTGAGCTTCACTTATTCTTTTTCTCGTTTCTGGAGAGTTAATATAGCCCAGCTGTTTTTTTCTTTTCAGACGAATCTTTCTCATCTTCTTTTTTGTTCCTTCAGAATGATGTTTGCCCAACATTGGTGATTTCCTTCTTTCTTTCTTCGTTGGCATATGTTTATATTTTTAACTTTTTAATTTAAACACTCGTCTATCTTTCCATTCAGATAATTTTCCCGCATTAAACTGGACCAAAGGCCTAATGTACCCGACGACCCTTGAATAAACCTCGCAAGGCTGCTTTATAACACAATGGGGGCAAAAGAAGTGCTCTCCGGCTATGTATCCGTGAACGGGACAAATAGAAAAAGTTGGAGTCAAAGTGATATAGGGCAGGCTGAAACTCTCAAAAACCTTCCTAATCAACCTTTTACTTGATTCAATGTCGTGAATCCTTTCTCCTAAGAACAGATGCAAAACACTGCCTCCCGTGTACCTGCATTGAATTTCATCCTGAAGCTTTAAAGCTTCGAAAACATCATCAGTATAGTTGACCGGCAATTGAGTTGAATTTGTATAATAAGGCGTTTCTTTTGTTCCTGCAGTAATGATATCAGGATACTTTTCCCTGTCTTTTAAGGCGAGACGATATGCAGTACTTTCGGCTGGCGTTTGCTCTAAATTATAAAGATTTCCTGTCTCTTTCTGATAGTTTACTAATTTTTCTCTCATAAAATCCATTACTTCTAAGGTAAATTTTCTTCCTTTTTTTGAGCCCATGTCTTCTTCTATAAAATTCAACAAACATTCATTCATTCCAACCAAACCGATGGTCGAAAAATGATTATTATAATATGCTCCCCTGGCTTTCTTGATGCTTGCCAAATAGAATTTTGAATAAGGATAAAGTCCTTTATCTGCAAAATCTTCTATTGCTTTTCTCTTAATCTCTAAAGAATCTCTGGCTAAATCCATTAATTCGGCTAATTTTTCAAAAAAATCTTTTTTAGTTTTTGCTAAATAACCGATTCGAGGCATATTAATCGTTACTACTCCGATACTCCCTGTATTACTCCCGCTTCCAAATAGTCCTCCGCCTCCTCGGTTATAAAGCTCAGTTAAGTCAAGTCTAAGTCGACAACAATTATGGGTTATTATTCCATTAGCCAATTGAAACGCATGCTCTTTATTATCGAGTTCAAAATCATAAACATAACCCGTATATCTTTCTTTTTCTATTTTTACAATTTTTACTCCATAAAAATTATCATAATCTCTATATTTTAGATTGCGCCCCTTCTTCATCTTAAAATAATTTCTCAACCATTCTGGAATGTCCCCGGCAAATCTCAGGCTATATCCAGTCTTCTTTTTATCTCCTGTACTATTTTTTGATTCGAAATAAGTAGTATTTATTCCCAGGCTTCTACTCAACGTCAGAATATCTAAAATTAAATCTTTGTTACCTAAATGAAGAATGATATAATTCTTTTCTTTATGCAGAAAACCATCACTTTCTATCATTCCAATTAATACACCTTTTCTAAATTCGAGCGAACGAGCAAAAATTTTAGAATTTAATCTTTTATTTAAAGAGCCATATCCTCTCACATATTCTTTCACAACTTCAACCAATCCTCTGCTTGCGATAGAAATTCGGACAAAATGATGTTCTTCGTTGAGAGAAATTGAATTTGAAGCAATAAATCGTTCTTCAGCAATCTTCTGAACAAATTTCACCAATTCCTTTTCTTTACTGTTAAAAACCAAGTTTAAAGCGGCACCATCGTGAGAAATCCAACCATCGCCTATATAAAGTCCGATTAATTTTCCTATGTCAAAATCTCCTAATTTTCCTTCATAAGGATGTTTAGCAAATGGAAATTCATTTCCTATCTTTAATTCTTTACTTTCTATCATTTTTAGTTTCCCATTTTTAATTATTAAGGAAGGATGGTCTAAGGTCATTTTGTCAATAATTCCATTGTCTAATACAACTTTTAGAATTTCTTCATTTTCCAGTTTTAATTTTATTACATTTTTTACTTTCTCAAACTTACCATTGATAAGCACCTCGATGGAATTACCTCTTAGCAAAAAGTCGTCTACAATTCTTCTAATTTCAGTTTTTGCAATTTCTCCGCTTGCATTTTTATAGATGATTTCGGTCCCCGGCAATTTACACATCGAACGCACGTCCTCCGGTTTCATGTCTGAATTAATGTAGTTGGCAAAATAGTTTGTACCGTATTTCGCCGAAGCTTCAAAGATTCCATTAAAAGCAGGCTCTTGCCAAGGAAAATCCTTGGTAATATTTATGGTCGGAATCGGAAAAGAAAAAGGCCGACCTGATTTATCGCCTTCCATCATTACCTCAAAAAGAGCCTTGTTAAATATTTTCATTTCTTCCTGAAATTCTCCATAGGTTTCTTCTTGCGGTTTACCGCCAATAATCACCGATTGCTTGGCAAACGCCGGGGAAGGTTTAAGGTCTAAAGTAATGTTTGAAAAAGGACATTGAAACCCCGCTCGTGTGGGAACAGCCATGTTAAATAGAAATTCCTGAAGAGATTGTTTCACCTGTTTATAATCTAAACCGTCAGAACGGATAAAAGGAGCTAAAAGGGTATCAAAATTTGAAAAGGCGACCGCCCCAGCCACTTCTCCAGTCACTGTGAACATAAAATTGACTATCTGGCCCAGAGCTGACCTAAAATGCTTTGGCGGTTTTGATTCTATTTTCCCAGAAACTCCGCTGAAACCTTTTAATAAAAAATCGTATAAATCCCAACCGGCGCAATTATGAACTAAAAGAGAATTACAAAGGAAAGTATTAGAATTAGTAGTAATATCGTAAATATAATCGTCGGCAATTTTAGTAACATCGTTATTTAAAATTTTATTCCATCCATACTCTTCCGTCCTCCAATGGTTTTCAGTCGCAATTGCTTTCTGATATTTGATAGATGGGAAATTAGCATGTTTTCTTTTTGAAAAGCTTAATCTATAAAGAGGATAATTTTGTGTAATTTCCTTTCCTCTAAAAATTTGCTTCTTCCCTATATCTTTAATACTGGCTCCCGTTCTTGGAATTATCCCAAAAAATTGAAGCAAAATAGATAACTGTTCAAGCATTGTTCTAGAAACAACACGAATAAGAATTTGGGCACTTTCTTTTCTAACGCTTCCATCTCCATCAATGATTCCTGCAATTACTCCCTTAGCAAAATCAAGATTATAAGTTAAAATATCTACTGGTAAGTTTTTGTTTTGACTTAATGATTTTATCTTAAAAACTTTTTCGAAAACAAGTTTAAGCGTACCGCAATTAATAGAAATTCGTTTTACATTACTTCCTCTATCACAGACATAGCTTCTTACGCCTAAATTGGCGCAAATTCTTTGTATTTTCTCAATGATTTCTTTTTCGCTATTTACTATTGATAATCTCCAACTATCATAATTTCCTTCAGCAATAAAAAACCCAACTAGATATCCTAGGTCTTCTGTTAACTCTAATTTATTATTCAGACTATTGGCACTGTTAGAAGTACTTAGTGTCCCTAATGATTTTAATGAACCTCCCCAATTTTTAATAAAATCATTCCATTCAAAACCTTCCAAAAAGAAATTGGTATGATTATTTT
>CAZKKG010000009.1:0-18933 GCA_964553275.1 uncultured Candidatus Saccharibacteria bacterium | reverse complement strand
AAGATCAAACTCTCGGAAAAATAGGACGAAACAACTCTAAAAAACCGATTCTATTTTATTTTCAAAGTACTTGCCAGTGCCGTTTTCCATAAAAAATCAGGAAGACACCTTCCCGACAATTACAATGTGTCTTTGTTTTTGAATCCTATTTCATTTTTCTTTAAATTCAAACGGCATTATATTAATCTTTCAATTACATTTCATATTTTAATCTTTTCCTAAATTCTGTCAAGTCCTGAGCCTGAGGTCGGATTCGAACCGACGACCTACTGTTTACAAAACAGTTGCTCTGCCACTGAGCTACTCAGGCCTATGGCGGTTCAAACTATTTCTTAAGCTTCTTCCAGTAGTTGTCGGATTCTTCTTCCGACCCCCCGTTTGCCGCCTTGTCTTCTTGAATCTTTTTTATCAAAGAAGTAGTCTTATTCTCAGTTTTCTGAGTAAAGATTCTAAATTTTAACAAGGTCTTTTCTAAAAAATCATGCAGAGAGAAATGTCCGAAACGTTCATTAAACTTATCCCTTATTTTTGAAATGAAACCTGCAGAAAGTTCTTCTTCTGATTCAGGTTTTGTTAATTGAGGGATCTTTTTCAACAATATTGACACAAGTCCCAGAAAACTGACAACGAGAACTATTTTAGCAATTAACTCTACCATAATAAGTTTGTTTATTAAAAACTATATCTCGTATCTGACAAATCTCTTTACTCTTATATTCTCCCCCACCTTAGCAATATTTTCTTCTATTAAATTCTTAATTGTTTTGGACTCATCTTTTACCCATGGCTGCGACAAGAGAGAGGTTTCTTTTTTGCATTTATTTAATTTTCCTTCAACAATTCCGTCAATGATTTTTTTCGGCTTATCGGATTTCTTAAACTGCTCTTTGTATATCTCCTTTTCATTGGCAAGAAAACTTTCAGGAATATCTTCTCCTGAAACATATGAGGGCTTCATCGCTGCGATCTGCAAACATATTTCATGGGCCAAACCTTTAAAGTCCTCTGATTTGGCAACAAAATCTGTCTCGCATCTAATTTCAAGGAGAACTCCCACCTTTTTGTTGGGATGAATATACGATTCAACAATCCCTTGGCTTGCATCTCTGGATGATTTCTTATTAGCTAATTCTTTCCCTGCTTTTCTTAAAATCTCTTTTGCTTTTTCAAGATCACCACCGGTTTTATTTAAAGCTTTTTTGCATTCCATAACGCCAATCCCTGTTTGTTCTCTCAATTGTTTAATTTGATCAATCATATGTTAAACTTGTTTTTCCTTTGACTTTAAGATAACTTCCTTAACCTTTTCCAATATATACTTTATGGATGATATGGCATCATCATTGGCCGGAATTGGGTAATCTGCCAGTTCCGGGTCAACATTTGTGTCGGCTATCCCAATCACTTTTATCCCTTTTTCCCTTGCTTCTTTTATCGCTAAATAATCTTTTCTGATGTCGCAAACAAAAATAGCATCAGGCAAGCGGGTCACCTCTTTCAAACCTTCAAACTTTAACTTTAAGTTTTCGAGTTCCCTTTGCATCTTTATTCTCTCTTTCTTGGTATATTTGTCCCACTCTCCTTCTTTTTGATCCGACTCTATTTTTTTAAAGTATTCAATTCTTTTTTTAATTACTCCAAAGTTAGTAAAAGTGCCTCCCAACCATCTTTGATTGACGTAAGGCAATCCGCACTCATTGGCTACTTCAATTACAAGATCTTTGTTTTGCACCTTTGTGCCTACGAATAGCAAAATTCCTTTTTTAACAATCAGGTCTTGGACAAACTCCAGCGCTTCTATGAATTTCTTTTTTGTTTCATCTACATCGATGATGTGAACGTTATTTCTTACACCCTGGATATATTGATTCATTTTAGGGTTAATTCTTGAAGTCCTGTGTCCAAAGTAAAGACCGGCCTCTATCAATTGATCCGTATCAATTGAGAAATCGTTCTTTTTCCTTTTAGAACTTTTTGCCTTTGGTTTCTCCTCTAAAATCTCCTTATCCGGATTTGATTGTTCTTCCTGTTGAATGTCTTGTTTCATGTTTTAGAAATTTGTTTTACAATTTAAGAAAAAAATTACTTCTGAATTTAATTTATTGAAGTAAGTATATTAAAAACAGTTAGACACGTTTAATACAATAGCATATTGAGAGAATAAATCAATATACGTTATGACAATGCTTTAAAATATACTATAATGAAATAAATAAGGTCGGTAAAGAGCTTTCTTTTGCCGAATAAAAAGTCAAATATGTCTGAAATCTACATTTACAATACTTTATCTCATAAAAAAGAAGTTTTCAAGCCCTTAAAAGATAAAAAAGTGCTTCTTTACACCTGCGGGCCTACGGTTTACTGGTTCGCCCATATAGGAAATCTGCGCAGCTATATTTTTTCTGATGTCTTAGCCAGAGTTTTCAGGTACAACGGGTACAAAGTAAAGCATGTAATGAACATTACCGATGTTGACGATAAAACTATCAAGGGGACTATAAAAGAATACGGTAAGAAAGCCAAAAAAGAAGAACTCAGAAAGTTCGCTCAGAAATATATAAAAGTATTTAAAGAAGATATTAGAAAGTTAAATTTCCAAAAAGAACTTGCCTTTGTCAGAGCGACAAACGTTGTCGAAGAGATTAAAACTGCTGTCAAAAAACTTATTAAGAAAAACTTTGCTTATATAAAAGAAGGTTCTGCCTATTTTGATATCAGAAAGTACAATCAAAAATTCAATGACTACGGAATACTTGCAGGAAAGGATTTTCTTAAAGGGCTTAAATTGGGAAAAGTAATAAGCGTTGACGAATATCAGAAAGAAAATATCGGAGATTTTGTTCTTTGGAAGAAATTTAAAAAAGGAGAAGACGCAAATATCTTTTGGACAGACCCAATCTTAGGAAAAGGAAGGCCCGGGTGGCATATTGAATGTTCCGTAATATCGATGGAATATCTTGGCAAGAGTATTGATATCCACAACGGAGGCGTAGATCTTATCTTCCCCCATCATTCAAATGAGATTGCCCAGTCCCAAGCATTAAGCAATAAAGTTCCTTTTGTTAGATACTGGCTGCACGCAGAGCATATGCTAATAAATAATGAAAAGATGGCAAAATCAAAGAATAACTTTTATACCTTGAGAGATATAGAAAAAAGATTTGATCCTCCGGCTTACCGCTATTTATGTCTTGGAAGCCATTACCGTTCAAAAATGAATTTTAGCTGGGAAAGTCTGGAGTCCGGCCAAAACGCTTTAAAAAACCTTTATCAAAAAACGCTGGAATTGAAAAAAAACGGCAAAGCAAAAAGAATAGGACCTAAAGCCAAACATTATAAAGATCAATTCACTAAGCTTATAAATGAAGATTTAAATACTCCCAAAGCCCTGGGAGAGGTATGGAAAATGCTTGACGATAAGGATATTTCCGATAAAGAAAAATATGCTCTTCTAATAGACTTTGATAAAGTATTGGGATTAAGCTTAGATAAAGTTAAAAAAGAAAAAATTCCAACAGAGGTTTTAAAATTAGTTGAACAAAGGGAAAGGCTTAGGAAACAAAAGGAATGGAAAAAATCAGACCAGGTCAGACGGAAAATTCAGGACAAGGGATTCCAGGTTGAAGATACGAAAAAAGGGCCGGAAATAAGACCCTTATAAAACAAATTTTGTAAAATTACGGCAATAGGCTTTTCCTCCCTTTTTTCTTTTCAGATTTTTTCTTCTTATCCTCCAATCTCTTCATTTTTTCCCTAAAGGGAATTCTAGTAGGAATTCTCTTTTCTTTCGGCTCATTTAGCTTTCCGAGCTTTTCTTTTAGGATTTCAAAAGCCAATTCTTCATTTCTCTTTTGAAAACGAAACCTGTCGATACTTACAGAAATGCCAGAAGGCAAATGATGAAGCATGATTTTTGTTTTCTTTTTGTCTCTCCTCTGCCCACCCGGCCCTGAAGAAAGAGATCTAAAAACATCGGTTTCTTTTTCTAAATCCTTTATGTTAAGAGAATATTTCTTTTTAAAAGAAGTTTCTTTGATTTTGCTTTCCTTTTCCATTTTTTTACCCTCCTTTTATATTAAACATGTTTAACCTCCTTTATTCTATTAAAACACTTTTCAACAAAATTTCCACCTTTACAAGAGAGTATTTCTTTTCTATATTATAAGCGATGGCAAATACCTTTCAAAACAATTCCAAAAAATCAGAAGCAGGTATTCCTCCGCAAAATATAGAAGCTGAAAAATCTCTTTTAGGATGTTTAATGCTCGACAAGAAAGCTATCTTCAAGGTGGCTGATTTTTTAGCATCAGAAGATTTTTACAAAAAGACCCATCAGGAAATCTATCAAGCAATTGAAGACCTTTTTGCAAAAGGAGAGCCCCTGGACCTCCTTTCTGTTTCTAACAATTTGGAAGAGAAAGGAAAACTAAAAGAAGTCGGAGGAAGCGCTTATCTAACTGACCTTATTAATTCTGTCCCAAATGCTCTGCATATATTAACCTATGCCAAGATAGTTCAGAAAAAGAGAATACTGAGAGATTTGATCCAAACTTCTTATGAAATAGGCCAAATGGGATATGATGAAGATGAAGATATAGATACGCTGCTGGATCAGGCAGAGAGAAGTATTTTTGGAATAGCTCAGAAAAGTTTGAATCAAAAATTCGTCTCCATTAAAGAAGAACTTGAAGATGCATTTGAAAGAATAGATAAGCTTTCGAAGAATCAAGGAGAACTCAGGGGGCTTTCTACGGGCTTTAGAGATCTTGATAACATTCTGGCAGGATTCCAAAAAGGAGATCTTATAATCTTAGCTTCTCGCCCATCTCTCGGTAAAAGTGCTTTGGCAGTAGATATTGCAAGACATTGTGCCGTAAACCAAGGAATGTCTATCGGAATGTTTTCCCTTGAAATGTCAAAAGATCAAATTGTTGACAGATTGATATCTGCCCAATCAGGAGTTGATTTATGGCGCTTAAGGACGGGCCGCCTTTCGGACAGCGACGGAAATAATGATTTTCAAAAAATACAAAATACGTTCGATTCTTTATCCAAAGCGCCTATCTTTATTGACGACTCAAGTTATTGCAACATTCTTCAGATGAAATCAATGGCAAGAAGATTGCAGGCAAACAATGATTTGAAATTAATAATAGTTGACTATTTGCAATTAATGGAGCCAAGGAATGCTAATGTTCCCATGGTTCAGCAAATGACCGAAATCTCAAGATCGCTTAAGGGACTTGCCAAGGAGCTTAATCTTCCTGTTCTAGCCCTCTCTCAATTATCAAGAGCCGTTGAGCAGAGATCGCCTCAGATCCCCCGCCTCTCGGACCTAAGAGAAACGGGAGCCATAGAACAAGACGCAGATGTTGTCCTGTTTATCCATAGAGAGGATAAATATCGAGAGAATACAGATAGAAAGAATATTGCTGACATTATCATCGCAAAGCACAGAAACGGACCCGTAGGAAAAATTGAATTATACTTTGACGAGCAAAGAGTTTCTTTCCATACCTTGGAAAAACATGAAGAACAATTCGAAGGCGAAGATTTCCAAATTTAAAACTTTTTAAATTATTGTGAATTCATCATATATTCAAAAGCTGGTAAACCGCTTTGCCAAGTTCCCTAATATAGGATCTCGGGTGGCAGCCCGATTCGTTTTTTATTTAATACGCTTGCCTCAAGAAGAAATTGAAGGATTAACAAAACTAATTTCCGAGATCAAAGACAACGTAAAGCTTTGTAAATTTTGTTTCAATGTTTATGAGGTTTCTAAAGATTCTTCGGAGCAACCGCAGAAGGAACTTTGCGACATCTGTTCAAATCAAAAACGCGACAAGACCTTGCTTTGTATTGTTGAAAAAGAAAGCGACCTTGCATCTCTTGAAAAAACAAAGAAATACAAAGGTGTTTACTTTATACTCGGAGGAACTATTTCTCTTTTGAAAAAACAAAACTCCCAACAAACTAGAATAAAGCAATTGGAAGAAAGAATAAAAGATCCGGAAAAGTTTGGATTGAAAGGAGCTGATTTCAAAGAAATTATTATTGCGACAAATTCTACGACAGAAGGAGAGGCTACTGCCCTATATCTTGAAAGAACTCTTAAACATTTGAATAAAAAAATAACCCGGCTTGGCCGGGGACTTCCTTCGGGAGGTGAACTTGAATATGCAGACGAGAAAACTTTAGAATCTGCTCTTGAAGGAAGAAAGTAGTCATCAGCAACCTTGCAGAGAATTAATCTCCGCAAGATGCTTATGATCCTGATTCTATCTTAGTTATCTCAACTTCGGTAAAGGGCTGGCGATGGCCCTTTTTTACTTTGTATCTTTTTTTAGCTTTGTATTTAAAGATAATTATTTTCTTTCCCTTTCCTTCTTCTAAAACTTTTGCTGTCACTTTTGCTCCTTTAACCAAAGGTCTTCCGATCTCAAGCTTTTTATTTTTCTCTAAAAGCAAAACTTCGTCAAAAACGACTTCTTGCTTTTCTTCGCCTTTCTTTTCGGGCAATTCCAGTTTCTCAATTTTTATTTTTTGTCCCGGAGTGACAAGATACTGCTTGCCCCCGGTGCGAATTACAGCTAGCATATTAGTCTTCTAAATTTGGTTTATCTAATTTCAAAGGGTCGATTTGTTTTTTCCCCTTGGTTAATTGAACAACGTCTTTGTCAATCTTGCTAAACTCTTTATATGACTGATTGTAAGTATTAACAGTTGTAGAAAGATTGTTTCCTAATTTCTTCAAAAAACTGTCATAGCTTAAAAGATGTTTCTGAAGGTTTTCGACTTTCTTTATCATCTCTTGGGCAGACTCTTCAATTTGCAATGCTTTTAATCCTTGAAGGACCGTTTGCAAATAAGCGTAGAAGGATGTTGGCGAAACAATAATAACATGTTTCTCTTTAAACGCATATTCAATCAAATCATAAGTATTGCTTTTAATTCCTCCTATCTGGTTAATAAGCAGATCGTAATAGATTCCTTCTGAAGGTATAAACATAAAAGCAAAATCCATGGTTCCCTCTTCCGGCCTGATATATTTCGCCGTCTCTTCAATGCGGATTTTTAAATCCTGCTTAAATGTCTTTTCAAGTTTTTCCCTTTTCAATCCATCTTTTTCCTCTAAGATTTTATTATAGTTCTCTAAAGAAAACTTAGCGTCAACGGGAATAATCTTTTCTTTTACAAAGATTGCGGCATCCACGGTTTCTCCATTCTTAAAGCGATACTGGCATTGGTATTGATAGGGCTGAAAAACATTCTTAAGAAGGGATTCTAAAAAATACTCTCCTAGGATACCACGTTGCTTTGGATTTGCAAGCACATCTGTCAGTTTCCCAAGCTGTTCTTTTACATCCATGACATTCTTATGGTCCGAATGGATCTTTTCAAGCTGGGTCGTAACATCTTTTACAATCTTATTACTCTCGGTTAATTGGACCTGAAGAGATTGTATATTCTTCTCTCTTGAATCTATTATCTCCTGCCTGATCTCTTTTAATTCTTCTCTAAGAAGCTTGTTTTCCTGAACATTTCCGCTTTTTTTTGAAAGTAAATAAAAAACGATGAACAAAAGCAATCCTATTACAACAATCAAAAGAATATATTCCATTAAAAACAGATTACCATTTTTGCCCACGTTAGTCAAAGAATGAGATTACGCTATTTTGTTAAAATTTGAATTGCCACAAAAAGAACATAAAGGAAGAGTAAAAACAGGGCTTCTTTTTTCGTAATCTTACGATCGCTTCTAACCGAGAAAAAGAAAAAGAGAACTGCAATCACCAGAAAAATCCTTCCCACAGCAAAAGGAGAGAAATTATGAATTTCAATAGGATTGATCAAAGCAACGATTCCCAGAACCAAAGTAGATGGAATAATAATTGAACCCATTAAGTTCCCTAGTATCATCCAGTTCTGGCCGGACTTTGCCAATACCAGAGCAAAATATGTTTCCGGAAGCGCATTCCCCACTGCAACAATAAGAATACCGACCAAAGCCAAAGAGACTTCAAAAGATTCTGCAAAAAAGCCAGCCAATCTTACTATCCCTTCAGCTGCCAGAATCAATATTATTAATCCGAGAATTACTTTTACAATATCTTTTAAAAAGAACTTAAACTCTTTAATTAAAGGAATTTTTTCCTCTTCCTCATAAATTTTGGTAAATCTTTCCTTTTTAGAGAAAAGCCAAGCAACATAAAAAAGAAAAGTCAGAATAAGAACAATTCCGTCTCCCCTGCTTAATGTTCCGTCAATAATCAAGAGTAAGGGCAGAATGGCAATAACCACCATAAAAACAGAAGTGGTCTGAATAACCCGGCTTTGAGCAGGCAATCCATTGGAAATCAATACTGCCAAGGCAACTACAACCGTCAAATCAAATAAATTTCCTCCGATTATATCTCCAAAAGAAAGTTCCGGTATATTATGAAGAGCTGAGGATATCCCTACAAAAAGATTAGGAATTGTCCCGGCTAATGCAATAACGAAAAAAGCCACAACAAACTCTCTCCAATTTAAAAAACGAGCAATTCCTGCCAGAGATTCAACCACCAGCTTTCCTGAATAAAAAATCGCCAAGCAACAAATTGTAAAAAGAAGAATATACCAAATCATCTAATAAAATATATTATTTCGTAGATTATTCCTACTAAAAAGACAAGAATCAACGGATAAACCAGAGCGTTCTTTGGCTTAATCTTTTTATACATCAAGGAAATCAAAACAGCATCTATCCCTATAGCTATTCCTCCAACCAATCCTATTATTTCTATAAAATCCTTGAAGCCGATTAAAAAAAGACTCAAAGGAACAAAACAAGTAACAAGCCAGGAAGCATTCTTATCTATTTTTAAATCATACCAAAAAACTTTCTTCAAGGTAAGGCCCAAAGCAATAAAAGAAGTGAAAGTAGCCAAAATACCGAACAAAAGGGAAAGAAAATATATTCTTTTATCTAAAAGATTTTCAAGACCGCCCAACGCTGAAGGCGTCACGTTTTCACCTTGAATGCCAAGTATAAAAAAGATAAACAAAATGTAGACTAACATGGGAATGATTATGGAAATAGGAATCACTTTTTTTAAAAGTTTCTTTTTCCTGCCTAAAATCTCTTCTGCTTCAGGAATTACCGAAGCTCCCCATAAAGAAAAAAGAATAACCCCATAGGGCAGAAACAAGGACCCTTTTTCTCCAACCAAAGGAATGTTTTTTGTTTCCAAAAAAGGATAACTTGATAAAACCATGACAGCAACAATCAAAAGAATCAGAACAAGACAAAAGAATTCAATCTTGGAAATGGCTTTAACTCCCCTGTAAATTAGAAATGCTCCAAAGGCAAAATAGATAAGAGTATAGAAGAGGTTGCTTCCTCCAAGGAAAGGCGAAAGCAGAAAACTTAAAAATTGTCCGCCAACAATTAAATAAGCCAGGATTGCTCCCAAAAGCCCAAAAGTTGTTGAAACAAAAGCAATGTTTTTCCCTTTCCTGCCAAGATGAATACCAACGAGTCCGGGCAACCTTGAAAAATCGGGACTCTTTAAGGCAACCTCTGAGAAAAAATAATGAATCATAATCGCAATCAATCCTAAAAAAAGGAAATATCCCATCATTAACCAAAGCCCTGCTTTAAAAGCCACATAAGGTAAAGAAAAAAGACCAACACCAATAATGGTGCCCGATATCAATGCTACCGCATAGACAGAACTCTTTATCTTAAGCATAATCTTTCTTTGAGATAAAATGGTATTTTGCAATTTCAATTAAAAGCAATTCTATTAACCCGAGCCCAAACACAATCAACCAATCCCCAAAGCCAAGAGATGTTGTTTTTAACATTATCTGGCCCCAGGGAAGATAGACGGCTGCGAGCAGCATTAGAACTCCGATAACTGCTGAAAATAAAAGAAATTTATTTGAAAAAGGATTAATATGCCAAATATTCCGTCTTAAGCTTTTACAGCAAAAAACATAGAAGAGAGAATCAACAGTCAAGCAAGCAAATATCATAGTTCTAACATAAGTAATATTATGATTTTGATTCCAAAGCCAGAAGAATAATCCTAGAAGCAGTATATCGGTCGAAATGCCTATAATGAAAATTATTGTTTTCATTTCCTTATTTAACAAAGGAACATTTCTTTTCTGGGGTTTTCTTTTCATTAAATCCCTTTCTTTTGGTTCAAAAGATAAGGAAATGCCCGGCAAACCATCTTCAATTAGATTAACCCATAAAATCTGGACAGCTGTTAGCGGCAAAGGAAATCCCGCTACTACTGCTGCCCCAATCAAAATTACCTCTGTGAAGCTATCTGATAATAAATAGGTAATCACCTTTCTTACATTATCCAAGATAGCTCTTCCCTCCTCTACTGCAGAAGCAATTATTGAAAAACTATTGCTTAAAAGAATAAGGTCTGATGCTTCTTTTGCAACTTCCGTCCCTGAACCTAAAGCAATTCCCACATCTGCCTCTTTAAGAGCCGGTGCGTCGTTTATGCCGTCTCCCGTCATAGCCACAACTTGGCCTTTTTCGCGCCAAGCCTTAATAATTCTGATTTTATGCCTTGGCTCGACTCTTGCATAAACTTGAATACTTGCAACCCTATCGGCAAACTCTCGTTCGCTGAGTTTATCCATTTCAATTCCGGTTAGAATATTGTTTTCCTTTACTTCAAAACCAAGCTCTTCAGCCACCGCCTTTGCAGTCAACTTATGGTCTCCCGTTACAATGACTGTCCTAATACCGGCCTCTCTGCACCTTTTTATGGCTTCTTTGGCTTCTTTTCTTACGGGATCTTTTATTCCTAAAAATCCGGCAAAAACAAGTTTTGTAATAAAAGGTTCAATGTCTTTTATTTCCTCAACCTCTTCTCTTAAAGGAAGAACCTTATATGCCGCAGCAATAATTCTCATTCCCTTTTCGGTTAAATGATCCAGGTTTTCATTTAAAACCTTTGATTTCTTAAGCGACAATTCTTTTGGTTTTACTTCTGATTCAAAATATGTTGAATTTTCTATGATCTTTTCCGGAGCGCCGCAAAGATACAAAACATGCCGGCCCTTCTTGTTTTTAAATATCTTGGCAATATATTTACGATTTGTATCAAATGGAAACTCTTTTACAAGTTTCATTTCTTTTTCCAGTTTTTCCTTATCAATGCCCGATTTTAACCCCGCAGCAAGTAAAGCTTTGTCGGTAGGACGACCTCCTAACTTCACTTTTCCCTTTTCAGTTTTTTCAATAAATGCATCATTTGCTAAGGTAGAAATTCTTAAAATCAAAGAACGAATTCTTAAGTTTGACTTTTCTTCAATAATGTCATTTGCTGATACAATTTCTGCAACTTCCATTTTGCCTTCGGTTAAAGTTCCCGTTTTGTCACTGCAGATAATACTGGTACTGCCTAACGTTTCAGCGGAAGCCAATTTTCTGACAAGACCTTTTTTCTTTAAAATCTTCTGCATGCCCAAAGCTAAAATTACGGTCATAGCGACAGGCAACCCCTCGGGAATAGCTGAAACCGCTACAGCTATTGAAGTCATAAACATCTCGGTAAAATCTTTTCCTGAAGCAGTCCCCATGATGAAAATAAAAAGACAGGCAAACGCAATAGCAGCTCCGACTATAGTTGAAAAATGGGCCAATCTTTTCTGATAAGGAGTTTTTTGCTCTTTTGCTTCCTTTATCATCATAGTTATCTTTCCCACTTCGGTGCGAATACCCGTTTCGGTAACTACCACTTTCGCTTTTCCATCCTCTGCAACCGTTCCCATATAGACCATATTATCTCTTTCGGCGAGAGCGGTTCCTTCGGATAAAATAATATCTTTCTTTTCAGCAGAAAGCCATTCTCCAGTTAAAGCCATCTCATTTGTTTTCAGGTTGTAAGACTTAATTATTCTTCCGTCGGCAGGCACCTTGTCTCCGGGACTCAGAATAAAAACATCGCCGGGAACTAAATCCAGCGATTCAACAATCCTAATACTGCCTTCCCTTATAACTTTGGCCTCATGCTTTATTGCTTTTTTAAGAAGTTTTAGGGCATTGGAAGCTTTATTCTCTTGGAGAAACCCAACAAAAGTATTAACAAATACAGACCCGGCAATAACGATAAAGTCGGTATATTCTTTTAAAAACAGAGTGACTACGGCTGCTATAATCAGAATATAAACAAAAGGACTTCTAAGTTGTTCTAAAAATATTCCAAATCTGGAAAGTTCTTTTGCTTGAGAAAATTCATTAAAGCCATGTTCTTTCCTTCTCTTTCTCACTTCTTCCCCGCTAAGTCCTTTTTTAGAATCCGAGTTTAGTATTTTTAATGTTTTTTTCGCAGAAACAGAATAATATTTTGCTTCCATGTTATTCTATTTTAACCTGCCCCTAAAATAAAGACAACGTTGATAAATAAATTGCGGAGAACGATTCTCCGTAAACTCCATAAGAATTCTAAAGAAAATAAAAATGTGTCGAGGTAGTCCCCGACACATCTATAAAATTATTCTTTACTAGCTTGGGCTCATAAAGACGACTTATCTCTTTGCCAAAAGTACACTGCCACCCAAAGCAGAATAAACACACTCCAGCTTATACCCCATGCCCATGCCATATTAATGCCTGAGGCAGATAATAGAGTCAATATAGCAGCACATATGGCGGATATTGATAATACTATTATCAATCCTCTTTTACTCATCTTTTTATCCTCTCTTTCTATTTGAAATTTGAAAATTTTAAAGATCTGTTAATATAAGATTTTATATATCTTCTTTGTTATATTATACTTTATTATACGCCTATACCAGCAATTTGTCAAGCCCAATAAAACAAAAAAGAGCTTTTATAAAAGCTCTAAGAATATTGTGGTGGCCCTATCGGGAATCGAACCCGAGTTACCACTGTGAGAGAGTGGCGTCCTAACCCCTAGACGATAGGGCCTTTTTCCTGAAGATAAATTTCCTCAACAATCTTATTCATATCCATTTCTGCAGAACCGTCAATTAAGATTATATCACCTTTCTTTATCTCGTTCTGAAGTTCTAATTTCCCTTGCTCAATTGTATCAAATTGAAAGATTTTTTCAAATCCCATTCCCTTTTTAAGAGCTCCTTGAGCAATAAACTTTGCTCTTCCCCCGAAGGTAAATAACAAGTCAGCGTTACTGGCCACCTTTTCTCCTATTGTCTCATGGGCTTCAATTGTATATTTCCCGATGCCTATAATATCGCCTAACACAGCAATCTTGCGTCCTTCAATCGGAATCTTTCCTAAAATCTCTATCGCTTCAATCATAGAAAGCACTGTAGATGACTTGCAATCATCAAGAATCAAAGAGTTTTTGATTCCCTTGATTAATCTCATTTTCCCCGGAACACTGCTATATGATCTTAAAGCTTCAGATACCTTAATTGAATTAAAATTTAATAACTCGCCAACTGCAAAAGCACCCAGGGCCGCATAAATCTGTTCTTTGCCGAAAAGTCCCTTTAGCCATATGGGAATCATGTTTCCTTGATAATTTAATTTAAAATTCGTTCCCAAAGAGGGAAATTCCGTTAAAACCACATCTCCGGCTTTAAAATCGGCTGAATCCTGAAATCCAAAAGTAATGTTATGGGCGTTAGAAATGTTTTTGATCTCCCGCACCGTTTCATCATCAAAATTTAAAATTAGATGACCGAAAGAAGGAATATTTTCAGCAAGTTCTCTTAAGCTTTTCGTTTCCTCTATGTCCGAAGCAAAAAAATCTCTGTCGGATGGGATATCTCCAATATTCGTAGCAAGCACTATCGGCAAGCTTGATTTCTTCACAATCCACTTCAGATCATTGATTTCACTGAGATCTGATTCAATTAACAGAATTCTATTCTTGAAGAAAAAATTAAGACCGACGCATTTTCTCTGAACATTCTTCCTCATGCAGAGAATAGGCAGAGAGAAATAGTCTAAAAAGCGAAAGACCGCCTCTCCTGCTGTTTCATAAGATTTGCCGATGATGATTATAACTTTCGGTCTTTTTATCAAAAATATAATTTTAGAAAATAAATTTAGCATATGAAATATTAATAATCCGGAGGGATTTCTAAGTAATCAATGATATATTTTGCCAATTCATGGAATATGGGAACAGCTGAATATTCAGCTGTCTTGGTCTCAGGATTATCAAGCTTTATTAAAACAAGGAACTTAGGATTAAAAGCCGGCGCATATCCAATAAAAGTCTGCCAAGTTTCTTCAGAATACCCTTTCTTATCCTCCCCCAGGGCGGCATAGGAAATCTGAGCTGTTCCCGTCTTTCCTGCAACGTAATAACCAGGAATCTGGGCTCCTTTTGCAAAACCATTTTTTACAACACTGACAAGCATAGCCGTAATTTTTGAAGAAGTGACAGGAAAGATGATGTCCTCTTCAATCACTTTTTCTTTTGTCTCAATTATTTCACCATTATTTATTATCTTCTCAACTACGTATGGCTTTACTATTTTCCCTCCGTTAGCAAGCACGCAAAAAGCTCTAATCAGCTGAATCGGGGTCATCTCAATCCCCTGGCCATAACTGGCAGTGGCAAAATTAACTTCATATCCTTTTTTCAGTTCTTCATTAGAAGAAAATGATTCTCCCGGTAAATCAATTTCGGTTCGCTCAAAAATCCTAAAATTTTCAACATAATTTAAAAAATTCTCATGTCCGAGTTCGCTTTCTGCAAACACGGCCCCGGTATTTATCGATTTCTCCAAAACTTCCGTCATTGATATTCCTTTTCCGTACGTCCTCTGATCATAATTGTAAATAGGCCACCCTCCTATCATGATCATGCCGGGATCTTCATATGTTGTCTGAGGAGTAACTTTGCCTTCGTTGATGGCAGAAGACATCGTGATTGCTTTAAAAACAGAACCTGGTTCAAAAAGATCTTGAATAGCTCCGTTTTTAAAAATGCTTAGGTCTTCTGAGGAATACGAATTGGGATTAAATCTTGGGAAATGGGCCATCGCCATAATCTTCCCAGAAAATGGCTCTATTACTATAATCTGCCCTTTTTCAATATTAAGATCTTCGTGGGCCGATTCTAAAAGTTTTTCTGCTTGAAACTGGATATTGTAATCTATCGTTAAAACCAGATCGGCTCCGTGCAGATCTTGCATGCTTGAACTGAAAAGATAGCCTCCCGGACCCTTTTCTTTTCCAAAGAAGCGCTCTTGGGAATCTAGATAACTGTTATAGCTTTCTTCAACACCGTACTGACCCACACCATCTTTATTAACAAACCCTATCAAATGAGAAGCAAAATCCTGATAAGGATATTCTCTGATTTTCTGTTCCGATACGTTTATTCCGAGAATATCGAGCTCCTCTAATTTTTCTTGCTCCTCTCCACCTAAATCTTCTTTTAAAATGATAAAGTTTGTTTTTGCTTTTTCAAACTTTTCTGAAAGTTCTTCTCTGCCAATATTCAAAACTTCACTTAGGGTTTCTATTGTCTTTTCTTTGTCTTTCACCTTCTCTAGGGAAGCAAAGCAGAACTTCCCTTCTTTGTTCACTGCAATCGGATACAGCTGCTCATTTTTATCTTGGAGAAAAATCTTTCCCCTGTCCCCTTTCGCTTTGAAAAAGATATTATGCTGGCCTTGCGCTAAAGCACTGTAAAAATCATGTTTTAAAATTTGAAGAAAAGCTAAGCGACTAATAATAGCCGCCGTAAACAATATTAAAAAAAATAATATTAAATAGTTTCTACTATTTTTCATAAAAACTCCAAACTTTATTTTGCAACCATAATACTTCCTGGTACTCGGATATAATGGACGCTTTCCATTTTTTCAAACTGAGTTTCTTCAACCAATCTTTCTACATTATACAAAGAGTTCTTTTTCAAGAAGCTAATCTCCATAAGTTTGTTTTCCCGAGAAATCTCAGAGATTTTTCTTTCAAGATTCTGAATTAAATATTGTTCTGAAATCATTTTCCCAATCTGAAAAATACAAAAAGAAACAATAAAAACAAATGAAACAAAAGTGAATATCCAAACAATTTTTAGATTTTCCAATAAGTTTGAGCGGTAAGCGTAAGTTTTTCTCATATTTTTAATATTGCTCTAAGTTTAGCTGACCTTGCTCGACGATTAGATTCTATTTCTTCTTGCAAAGGCCTTATGGGCTTTTTTGTTAAGATTTTAAAGAAACCTTCTTTTGATTGTTCTTTGAATAAGTTTTTAACGATTCTATCTTCCAGAGAATGAAAAGATATTACCACTATTCTCCCTCCAGGAGATAAAACTTTAAAAGATTGTGTCAAAGCCTGCTTGATTTTATTTAATTCGTCATTTACTGCAATTCTTAAAGCTTGAAAGGTTCTCGTAGCAAAATGAATTTTCCTGCGGTGATAGTGATAAGGAGTCGCTCTCCTTATTGCCTCTCTTAACTCAAACGTCGTTCCGAAAGGTTTCGTCTTTCTCTCTTTTACTATCTGGCGAGCTATTCTTTCAGCAAACCTTTCTTCTCCGTAGTCTTTTAGAATCTTCTTGATTTCTTCTAAAGAATACTGATTAAGTATTTTTTCTGCAGTCAAAGAATTTTCCAAACTATATCTCATGTCCAAAGGCTCGTTTGCCATAAAAGAAAATCCTCTCTTGCTTTCCTCTATATGCCAGCTTGACATTCCAAGATCAAACAATATGCCTTTGATATCTTTGAAATCCTTTTCTTCTACAATCTTTTCTAATTCATTAAAGCTGCTGCAAACCGGAACTAATCTTTTGCTAATTTTCCCGTTCCCTATTTTCTTCTTAAATTTATCTACAAGACATCGGGTTGCATCAACGGCTAATACTTTCCCTTTGGGACCGGTTCTCTCTAAAACGGCAAATGCATGTCCTCCTTCTCCCAAAGTGCAGTCAATAAAGTTTTCATTTCTTTGAGGGTCCAAATATTCAAGAACTTCTTTTTTTAAAACAGGAATGTGCACGTTTTTTTACAATTATATTCCGAGTTTTTGAGCCATATCATTTACGGTCTTTTCCATCTTTTCTTTGTATTCAGCCCATCTCTTCTCATCCCAGATTTCTATCTTGTTTGAAAGTCCTATTACAACTACATTTTTTTTAAGAAAAGCATATTTTCTCAAATTATCGGGAAGCAGGATTCTTCCAAGCTTGTCAATCTCTACATCGGTTGCGCCCGAAAGCGTAACTCTCGCAAAACCCCTGGCATCTGCTTGACCCGAGGGCAAACTTTCAAGCTTTTTTGCCGTTTCATTCCATTGTTCGGGCGGATAAACCACAAGACAATTATCAAAACCGCGTGTAACAACCGCTTTCTTGCCTAGAATTTTTCTAAATTTAGAAGGTATTGCTACTCTTCTTTTTTGATCAATTGTATGACTACATTCTCCAATAAACATATAAGTTATCCACTGAAAGGGGTAGTTTTCCCCACACTTATCCACAATTTACCTCTCTGATACCAGAATATCCCACTTTACATTCCCAGTCAACCCTTTTAAAACACCTTCAAATTCCCCTTAAAAACACACTTTTGTCCACAGATAATCCACAACTCAACTTAATTTGCCGACAAAATAGGTATTAATTGTTTACCCCGTTAGAAATTCACAATATTTATTTTTTCATCAAAAAAGAAAAATAAACCAGAGTAATAGTTCAAATTATATCAGTGCTATATTCTCGCAGATTTCTAACGGAGTTTACAAAACTTAATTTTAATGATATTATTCAACCGTATGAAAAAAGACATTCATCCAAAATATTATCCTAAAGCAAAAGTCCAATGTGCTTGTGGAAATACTTTTGAAGTTGGCTCAACTAAAGAAAAGATGGATATAGAAATATGTTCTCAATGCCATCCTTTCTACACCGGCAAAGAGAAATTGATTGACGCCATGGGTAGAGTCCAAAGATTCAAAACTAGACTGGCAAAGAAACAGGGACTAAAAAAGAAGAAATAAGAGTATGGATAATATTAATATCCTGAGAAAAGAATATCAGGAAATCATTAAAAAACTCGGCACCGCCGAGCTTGTTTCTGACAGGGAAAAATTTGAAGAACTTTCAAAGAGAAAAAGCCACTTAGAACCTTTTATTGAAAAAGAAATAGAAAAAGAAAAGATAGAAAAGGAAATAGAAGAAAACAAGAAACTCATTTCAACCGAAAGCGACCAGGAGCTTGTGTCATTAGCTCATCAAGAAATATCCAGCCTCTCTCAGAAAAAAACAAGTCTTGAATCCCAACTTCAAGAATTGTTAAAAAGGGAAAACGATCCAAGTTCCCTATCAGAAGATGTCTCTTCAATAATTATTGAAGTAAGAGCGGGAACCGGCGGAGACGAGGCGGCTCTTTTTGCGGGAGATCTTTTTAGGATGTATTCAAGATATGCAGAATCTAAAAGCTGGAAACAAAAGATATTGAATTCTCACCCTACGGAACTTGGAGGATTTAAAGAAATAATTCTTCAATTAAAGAGTCGGGATGCCTGGGAAAAAATGAAATACGAAGCCGGAGTCCATCGGGTGCAAAGAATTCCGGAAACGGAAAAATCGGAAAGAATCCATACTTCGACTGCAACTGTTGCCGTTCTGCCCCAATTTAAAAAAATTCAAACTGCAATAAGGCCGGATGATTTAAGAATCGATCTCTACCGCTCTTCCGGACCCGGAGGCCAATACGTCAACAAGAGAGAAACTGCGGTAAGAATAACGCACATGCCTTCGGGAATTGTAGTTGCTTCCCAAACGGAAAGGAATCAGTTGAACAACAAGGAAAATGCAATGAGCATTCTCCAGGCAAAGGTTTCAGAAAGAGAAAGAGAAAAGCGATTGGAGAAAACAGGTTCAAAAAGAAAAGGTCAAATCGGCCAGGCAAAAAGATCAGAAAAGATAAGGACATATAATTTTCCCCAAGACCGCT
>CAZKKG010000008.1:0-21560 GCA_964553275.1 uncultured Candidatus Saccharibacteria bacterium | reverse complement strand
AGAGTTTGAGGTTGATAAAATATATTATTCAAACGAGTTTATTGTAAAGTAGGATATTGATTGAACAGAAAATATGTTTTCTAAATAAGAAAACAAGGGGCAACACGAGCTTTGCTCCTTTTTGAACTATTGAATTTTTTTTCGTTATCTGTTAGCATTAAACACAGTGTTTTGATAAAGGGAATCTGATCTTTTTATTAAAAGAGTTGAAATTTACTAATTAGAATAACTTTAAAGAAATTATGGCAGTACCAAAGCAGAAACATACAAAATCTAGACGGAACAGAAGAAGAATGCATATCTTTTTAGAGAAGCCTTCTTTGGTTAAGTGTCCCAAATGTGGAAAGCTTAAGCTTCCTCATGTTGTTTGTGAAAATTGCGGATATTACAAAGGCAGAGAAATTATCGATGTCCTCAAAGACTTAACTAAGAAGGAAAGGAAGAAAAAAGAAAAAGAATTAGCCATGAAAGAAGGTGAACAAGGGAAGACAAAACCCTTGAGCATGGAAGAATTATCTAAGAAATAGAAATTAGTTAATAGAAAATGGAAAATAGTAATAGAGAATAGAAAATGGAAAATGGTTTATTTATTTCTAATTTCTAAAAACCATAGCCAATTTCTAATTTCTAACAACCAATCTCTAACTTTATTATGGCTTCTCGTCATCTTTCACGTTCAATCGCAATGCAGTCGCTCTATGAATGGGACTTTTATGGGAAAAGGCCCGAGGATTTAGATGAAATTGTTAAGAAAAATATCAAAGAGTTTGGGGTTGGATTGAAGGATGATGAATTCGTTTGGAAACTAATTAAAGGAGTCGTAAAACATCTTCCTCAAATTGACAAGATAATTGAAAAGGCTGCTCCCGAATGGCCCATAAGTCAAATTACCATTATTGATAGGAATGTTTTAAGAATAGGCCTCTACGAGCTGCTTTACGAGGATAAAGAAGAAGTTCCTCCAAAGGTTGCCATTAACGAAGCCATTGAACTGGCTAAAAGTTTTGGAGGCGAAAGTTCAGGGAGGTTCATCAACGGAGTTTTGGGAACGGTATATAAAGAAATACCAGGGCTTGAGAAAGCAAGCGTGTCTTTAAAATCTACGGAGACGATTGAAGAAATTTTGACTGCCGCTGTAGTTTTCTGTAAAAAAAATGATGCTTACCAAATTGTTCTTATCCGTGATATCTTTGGCTATTGGACATTTCCCAAGGGTCATATAGAAAAAGAAGAAAGTTTAAATCAGGCAATCATAAGAGAGATTGGAGAGGAAGTAGGATTGAAGGAAGTGAAAATAGTAAAAAAGTTAGGAGAAAGAGAATACATAGCAAAGGATCCCAAGGAAGGACGTATTAAGAGAAAAGTTACTGATTTTTTAGTGGAAGTTTTCGGGAGTACAGAATTAAAAGTTGAGAAAAGTCCGGGGATAAAAGATGCAAAATGGTTTGATTTAGATGAAATACTGGAATTGAAACGGTACAAAGATGCTGAAAAAACACTTCTACAGGCAATTGATTACTTAAAGGGAATAATAAAGAACCAAGCCACAGATAAATAAAATAAACAGGAATGTGAAAAATTTCACCCAACTTGAGAAAAAATTGAACATTGAATTTAAAAATAAAGATCTTTTGGCTCAGGCGTTTTGTCATCGTTCCTTTCTGAATGAAAATTCTGATTTTGGATTAGGGAATAACGAGAGGTTGGAATTTTTAGGGGACGCAGTATTGGAGTTGGTGGTAACCGAACATCTTTACCAAAACTATCCCGAAAAACCTGAAGGGGAATTAACCAATTGGAGAGCGGCTTTAGTAAATGCAAAAATGCTTTCAGAAGTTGCCAAGGAAGCAGGCTTTAATGATTTTCTTTTGCTGTCCAAGGGCGAATTAAAAGAATCAGGAAAGGCGCGTCAGTATATCTTAGCCGATACCTTTGAAGCTTTTACAGGAGCCCTTTATTTAGATTTAGGGTATGAGAGTTCAAAGAATTTCATTAAGAAATATTTAATGAAAAAACTCTCTCACATTATAGAGACCAAACTTTACAAAGACGCTAAATCCCACTTTCAGGAGAAAGCTCAAGAGAAAGAGGGAGTTACTCCTAATTACAAAGTGCTGAAGGAGTGGGGACCGGATCATGTCAAGCAGTTTACCGTTGGAATATTCCTCGGGGAAGATTTGATAGCAAAAGGTGATGGATCTTCTAAGCAAGAGGCAGAAGAAAAATCGGCAAAACTTGCATTAAAAGTCAAGAATTGGTAAATTATTAAATATTGTAAAAATATGCTTACTATCCGTTATTTTCGTACAGGGAAAAAAGGTCAGCCTTTTTTCAAAATAGTTGTCACAGACAAAAGAAAACCTCCAAAGAGCGGGCGTTTTGTTGAAGAGGTTGGTTTTTTTAACCCTCTCACTAAAGAAAAAAACTTGAAAAAAAAACGAATTGAACACTGGCTTTCAATAGGAGCAAAACCTTCCGATACGGTTTACAATCTTCTAATTAAAGAAAAGATAATTGAAGGTAAGAAGATCGACGTCCATAAGAAAGCAAAAGAGAAAAAAACAACCGATGCTGCAAAAGAAGAACCTAAAAAACAAAAACTAGTTGAGCAGGAAGTAAGTCAGAATAAGGCAGAAGATTTGGAGAAAGTTGAAGATAAAGAAAAGCCAGAGAAAGAATTGGAGAAGGCGGAAGAAATATCAGAAGAGAAAAAAGAAAAAGTTGAAGACGAAAAAAAAGAAGTAGAAGAAAAAAAGCCGGAAGAGGGGTCTAAAATCGAGAAAGAAGAGCCAAAAGAACAGCAAAAAACCCCAGAAGTTCAAGATGAGCAAAAAGTAGTTGAAGAAGAGGGAAGCAAGAAATCAAAAAAGATTGATGAAAAGTAAATAAGAAAAATTAGACAAAAGAGGCTGTAATTTTAGATTACAGTCTCTTTTTAATAGTTTTTACCTTTTGATTAAAGCAGTTTTTTGATAAAATAAATCAATGAGAATTAAGGCTTTTGCAAAGATCAATCTTAATCTTAAGATTTTAAATAAATTGCCCAACGGCTATCACGAAATTCATTCGATATTTCAGGCAGTTGATATTTACGATATGATTTCAATTTTCAAAGAACAAAAAGATTTCCATTTAACAGGTTCAATTGTTTGTTCTCTTCGGGAAAACTTAATAAGCAAGGCAAAACGGGCATTGGAACTTTTTGTCGGCAGGAGTCTTCCTTGCAGAATACATTTGATTAAAAATATTCCCGTAAGTGCTGGATTGGGAGGAGGTTCCAGTGATGCGGCAGCAACTTTAATCGGTTTAAATAAGTTGTATGGGTTGAATTTAAGCTTAAAACAACTTGTAAAGATAGCGTTGCGTGTCGGGAGCGATGTACCGTTCTTTATATCAAATATAGGCACTGCTTTGGTTAAGGGAACCGGAGAGGAAGTGGAATCAGTCCGGAGAAAACTTTCTCCTTTCTATGTCTTGGCCAGACTGCATAAAAGAATAAGTACTTCTGAAATGTATTCTTTGTTTGACGAACACGGCAAGACGTTTTCTGAATTGATTCAGGAAATTTGTCCGGACGTTAAAAAGATTTATTCCTATTTTTGTCCAGTATCTAATGAATGCGGGATTTCAGGAAGCGGACCGACAATGTTTGCAGGGTTTAATTCATATAGCGAAGCCTTAAAAAGGATAGAAGGATTCGGTTTTGAAAAGTTTAAAGGAGACTTCTTTATTTGTAAACCTTCTCAAAAGACATATGTGATTCAATAAGGCTTTTGTTGACATTCTTTTTAAAAAAGAGTAGAATGCTAATCAGTAGCAGTATAGCTCAATGTTCTCCCGGCTGGAAAGAATTCAGTTGGAAGGTCAAAGGTCGAGCTACTGATAAACCGATATAACTAAAGATATTTAGATTATGGCAGACAAGAAAACAAGCGACAAAGAATTTCTTGAATTCATTGTTACAAACTTAGTTGACCATCCTGAAGATGTGAAGGTCGAGAGGACCGTAGACGAAATGGGTGTTTTACTTTCTTTGAAGGTGCACGCTGAAGACATGGGTCAGATTGTAGGCAGAGGCGGTGCTACCGCAAAAGCAATTCGAAGTTTAGTTCGAATTGTAGGCCTCAAGAACCATGCCCGGGTCAATCTTAAGATTGAAGAACCCGAAGGCGGTCGTGCCGTTAGAAGGGAAGAAAAACCTTCTCGGGATTCCCAAGAAGAAGAGTTGGAAGATTTAAAGCTATAAGTCCGATTTATTGGGAAACAGGAATCCTTGTGATTTTTGAAAGCTGTTCCGCTTATTGTTCGGAGCAGCTTTTTGTAAACTTTTAGCTGAATGTTTGGTAAAATAAAGATAGTAGTTTTTAGATATTTAAATCAATATGATTTGTTTTGATATCATTACAATCTTTCCTAAAATATTTGACTCTTATCTTAAAGAAAGCTTAATAAAGAAAGCCCGAGAAAAGAAGCTTATCCAGGTTAAGATTCACAACCTAAGGAACTGGACAAAGGATAAGCATAAAACGGTAGACGATCGTCCTTTTGGAGGAGGGTACGGCATGGTAATGAAAATTGAACCTATTTTCAGGGCAATCAAGGATATTGAGAATAAAAAGATTGATTCCAGGAAAAGGAAAATAATTCTTTTTAGTCCCAGAGGGGAAAAATTCAATCAGAGAATGGCTTTTAGGTTCTCAAGGCTTGAACAGATAATAATGATTTGCGGAAGATATGAGGGAATAGACGAGAGGGTTGAAAAATATATCGCTGACAAGTCAATATCAATAGGAGATTATGATCTCATGGGCGGGGAGATGCCTGCCATGATAACATTGGAAGTAGTTTCAAGATTAATCCCCGAAGTGATAGGAAAGCCGGGATTGTTAAAAGAAAGAATTACTAAAAGCAAGGGATTTGTTGAATATCCCCAATATACCAGGCCTGAGGTTTTTATTCCCGGCAGTGTTTTTAAAAAGAACGTTAAGCCAAAAAAATGGAAGGTTCCAAAAACCTTGCTTTCGGGTAATCATAAAGAGATTGAGAGATGGAGGCAAAAACACGGAAAAATTATTGAAAATTAAAAAAGTTGTGTTAAGATAGATTCATGTTGGGTAGGTGGCAGAGTGGTCAAATGCACGTGGCTGTAAACCACGCGCCTTCGGGCTACGGGGGTTCGAATCCCTCCCTGCCCACACTTCAAAAACTTTCGGTTTCTTCAGTGTAAACTTTTTGAATAAGAATTTATCCTGGGTTTACATTGAGCGAAGCGAAATGCCAGGATAGCTCAGGTGGTTAGAGCACATCATTGGTAATGATGAGGTCGTGAGTTCAATTCTCACTCCTGGCTCATTAAAATTTAATTGTTAAAAATTATGGCAAAAAAGAAAACACTTACAAAACTACAATGTTCTCAGTGTAAAGAGATTAATTACTTCACAAATAAGACTAAAGCAGTAGAGGAAAAGTTAGAATTGAAGAAATTTTGCAAACGGTGTAAAAAACATACAGTACATAAAGAACTAAAGAAGAAATAACTAAGATTTTTTAAGAAAATTTTCGGTTTCTCCTGTGCAAGAAAACAGTGAGGTGAAGCCGAGCGTTAGAAACCGTAGGTTTCTAAGAGAAGGGGGGTCGGGGGAAACCGTGTGATCATAGGGGCGTAGCTCAACTGGTAGAGCACTTGTCTCCAAAACAAGAGGTTGTTGGTTCGAAGCCAGCCGTCCCTGCCAGTATTACTATTTAATCTTAAAAGTATAATATATTAATATGATTCAAAAGATATTAAGCAAGAAAGTCATTATAATATTTGTTGTTTTTTTTGTTCTTTTGTTAATCTTCTGGAACTCTGGCCGTAATAACAAAAACCATGATTTGGATTTAGTTGAAGTTGTTCGAGGTGATATTTTTCGGGAAGTTTCAGAAACAGGGCAGGTTAGAAAAGGGGAACAAATACAGCTTGGATTTAAAAGTTCCGGGAGAATGGAAAAGATATATGTTGAGGTTGGTGATGAAGTCAAAGCAGGCCAGACTTTAGCAAAGATTGAAACTAAAGATCTTGCGATAAGACTTCAAGAAGCAAAAGCTGATCTGAAAATATATCAGGTAAGGTTAGATGACTTGATGCAGGGCGCATCCGAAGAGGAAATTCAGAAAGTCCGAACAGCAGTTTTAAATGCTGAAGTATCTCTGGAAAATGCTAATAAAAATCTGGAAAGCATTAATACTCAAACAGAAGAGAATCTAAATGCAGCTTATGAAGACGCCTTAAACGGATCTGATACTGCCTACCTTAAAGCATATAACGCTCAAATCTTTGTAAACTATTTACAGAGAACATATTTTACAAACAACGATCAAGGAGGGATTAAGGTGAAAGATAACGAGAAAAAGATTGAAGGGTGGGTTTCTAGTATGAAATCATTTCTTGATATAGCAAAAGAAAGTTCAGAGCACGAGGACATTGACTCTCTTTTATCTGAAACCATTGACGGACTCTCTAATATATACAATTCCTTGGAAGTGATTCGTGCGATATGTCAGGAAGATACTTATCGAAATTCTGTTTCTTCTGCCGATAAAACCTCTCTTGATACTTACAAGACAAACATCAACGGATCCTTAACCAATACGAGCAATTATCGGCAGACAGTTTTTTCTACAAAAACAACCAATAAGTTAAGTATTAATACTGCAGAGGCGTCTGTTTCTACAGCTCGAGGAGTGTTGAATTCTGCTGAAGATGAATTCTCTCTCATCACTGCTCCTCCCCAAGAGAACGATATCAATTTGTCTCAAGCCCAGATAGAGAAAGTCCAAATCCAAATTCGCTTTTTAGAAAATCAGATTCAGGATTCTTATCTCATCTCTCCCTTGGAAGGACAGATAGCTCAGATTAATAAAAGAGAAGGAGAAATGGTTTCACCTTCTCCAGGACAGGAAATGATAGTTTTACTTCCAAAAACTCCTTTTAAAGTAAAGGCAGATATTTACGAAGAGGATGTTGTTGAAATATCTCTCAATGATTCTGTTGACATTTCCTTGATAGCTTTCCCCGAAGTGTTGTTTAAGGGTAAAGTGATTTCAATTGATCCTGCCGAGAAGATTATAGACGGTATTGTGTGTTATGAAATAAGTATTGGTTTTGAAAGTGCGCCTGAAATAGTTAAATCAGGTATGACAGCTGACATATTAATTAGAACGGATTCAAGGAAAAACGTACTATTTATTCCTGAGGAAGCAATAGAGGAGAAGGACGGAAGAAAAATAGTTATGATTTTGGAAAATGAAATTATTAAAGAAAGGGAAATAGAAACGGGACTTTTAAGCACGGATCGTACTATTGAGGTTATTTCAGGACTTTCAGAAGGTGAAAAAGTGATTTTACCATGACCCAAAAAGAGTTGGTACTCAGTTTAAAAAATGTAAGCAAGGTTTACCAATTAGGTAAAGTAGAACTTGTTGCTCTTAAAGGAATCGACCTCGATATTCATCGAGGCGATTTTGTAACTATTATGGGTCCTTCAGGTTCAGGAAAATCTACACTTTTAAATTTAATAGGGTGCTTGGATTCTCCCACGAAAGGAAAAGTATTTTTAAAAGGCAAAGATATTTCTTTGATGTCAGAAAGTCAGCTTTCTCAATTTAGAGGCAAGACTATTGGATTTGTCTTTCAGGAATTCAATCTATTGCCTCAGCTTAATGCCTTGGAAAATGTAGCTCTTCCCATGGTCTTTCAAGAGGTTTCCCAAGAGAAGAGAAGGAAAAAAGCAGAGGAACTCTTAACTTTAGTTGATTTAGGTGAAAGAATACTTCATCAGCCGGCTGAACTTTCCGGCGGAGAGTGTCAGAGAGTTGCCATTGCCAGATCTTTTGCCAATAGCCCTGAAATAATTATAGCCGATGAGCCCACCGGAAACCTTGATTCAACTACAGGGAAAAAAGTAATGGAAATTTTAACCGATTTCCATAAAAAAGAAGGCAAGACAATGATTGTTGTCACTCACGATCCTAATATTGCAGATTACAGCGAAATAATAGTTAATATTAAGGACGGTCAAATAGTCGCTAACCATAAGCAGACTTCTAAAATCTTATGGGACAGATAGAGGAATATTTTAAAATAGCTTTAAGAAATCTAAGGACCAGGTCTTTAAGGAGTTGGCTGACTATTCTAGGCATTGTTATTGGTATTTTCTTGATTATTAGTTTACTTTCTTTAAGTGAGGGGGTTAAAGAAGCTATTAATGAGCAAATGGAGGCAATGGGTGGTGACATGATTATGGTTATGCCCGGGAGCGAAGAAAATTTAATGGGAATGATGGTGGGCGGAGAAGTGTTAGAAAAACAAGATATTCTTGCTATAGAAAAAACAAAAGGAGTTGAGGATGTTTTGATTATGTCTTATAGAGGGATTGTAGCCAGATATAAAGAAGAGGCAAAAATGGTACTTTTAACTGGACTGCCCTGGGATCAAGGATTGGAAATTTTGGAAAGGTTTCAGGGTTGGAGTTTATCTGAAGGCCGATGGCCTATTCCTGGAAAAAGGGAAGTTGCAGTTGGCAAGCAATGGGTCATTGATATATTTAAAGAAAAAGTCAAAGTAGATCAAGAAATAGTTATGAAAGGGAAAAAGTTCAAAGTAGTAGGGATATTGAATTCTCTTGGTAATAAATCAGATGATAGTAATATTTATTTAGACATAGGTCTTTATCAGGATTTAACTGGAGAAAAAAAGGGTTCAGCCAGAGTAGCTATGGTAAAAATTGAAGAAGGATTGTCTGCTGATGAAGTAGCAGAAGATATAAAAGAGAGTCTTCGAGAGACAAGAAAGAGAAGATTTGGAGAAGATACGGCTGATTTTGCAGTTGTCACTTCTGAAAAAATGATTGGGGTAACAAACAATATTTTAGGCATTATTCAATCTGCTATTATACTTTTTGCCAGCATTGCTATTCTTGTTGGTGGAATCGGTATAACCAATACAATGTTTACTTCTATTCGGGAAAGAACAAGAGAAATAGGCATTATGAAGGCAATCGGAGCCAAGAATTCAGCTGTTCTGACAATTTTCTTAATTGAAGCTGGAATAATTGGCTTGGCTGGAGGTACTGGAGGCATAGTATTAGGAGTTATCTGTGCAAAAATTATTGAATTATATACTCAAGCTAATCCTTTGTTTTACTTTTCTATTTCTATATCGCCAAATTTAATTTTATTCGGTTTAGCATTTTCACTTTCAGTTGGCTGTATCTCTGGATTTTTCCCGGCCAGAAGAGCAGCAAGAATGAAACCAGTGGAAGCTTTGAGGAGATTTGAATAATTTATTCATAATAAAATAATATGTATTTATCTATTTTAATTGCCGGTTTTGGAGGAGGAGTAATCAGAGGATTAGTCGGCTATATTAAACATCAATATTCTTACAAGAATGTTGGGTTTAACGTGCCTTATTTTTTTGCAATGGCTTTTGTTTCAGGTATTGTTGGCTTACTATGCGCTATGGCGGTAAGAGAGTCTGGAATTACCCTGGAAGGCGCTTTCAGTCCGGCACTGGGTTTTATTACAGGTTATGCAGGAGGGGATTTTATTGAAAACATTTACAAGATAATAATTAAAAAATCTTCGCTCTATTCCGTTGAAGAATTAAAATGATTTTTTGATGTGCTTTGAGTTTCTTAGGTTTAAGAACTAATTTTTTTTAATGAACTTGATTGATTCTTTAATTAAACAAGGATGGTTAAAAACTCCGAGAATAATCGAAGCTTTTAGGAATATAAAGAGAGTGGATTTTTTGCCTGACAACATCAAAAATCTTGACGAGTTGAATGAAGCTTTGCCAATAGGATTCGACCAGACTATTTCCCAGCCTCTGGTGGTTGCATTTATGCTGGAACTTCTCCAGCCGCAAATTGGAGATAAGATTCTAGACGTCGGATCGGGCTCCGGATGGACAACGGCTCTTCTTTCAGAAATCGTAGGGGAGAAAGGTAGGGTAATAGCGATAGAGACAATTCCGGAGCTAAAAGAATTTGGAGAAAAGAACGTTTGCAAGTATAATTTTATTAATAAAGGAATTGTTGAATTTATTTGTGGTGACGGTTCAAAGGGTTATCCTAACATCTCCTCTTATCCCGAACTTGCCGAAGGGTTTGATAAAATTTTGTGTTCGGCTGCAATTCAGGGAGAAATTCCTTCTGCGTGGAAAAAACAAATTAAAGAAGGGGGAAGAATAGTTATCCCGATAGGTTCCTCGATTTGTTGTTTAGTAAAGAAGGGAGAAGATTTTAATAAAAAGGAATTCCCGGGTTTTGCTTTTGTGCCTTTGGTTTAAGAATGAAATTTAATTTAGAAACAATTAAAAAGAAAATAAGGAAAATACTTATTTTTTCAATTTGTTTGCTCGTTTTAGCAGGTTTTCTGCTTTGGCAAGGAATTTACCTGCCGAAAAGTTCTGAAAATCGTGACCAGTTTTTTTTGGTAAAAAAGGGAAGTGATCTTTTTGAGATCTCTCGGAATTTGAAGATGGACGGACTGATTAAAAGTAATTTTTATTTTAATTTTTATGTTTTGGCAAAAGGAAAAACAGGAAATCTTCAGTCCGGAGAGTATTTGTTAAGTCCTTCAATGAGTATTAAAGAAATTGCCCAAAATATTATTGAAGGTCAAGCTTCAATAGAAAGGACTATTACCATCGTAGAGGGATGGAACATTAGGGATATTGCCTGGTATTTTGAAAACGAAGGGATGTTTCAAGCAGAAGAATTGATGGAAGTTGCGGGATTTCCTACAATTAATTATTCTTTACTTGACAGTGACCTTCCTCGACCAAAAGATTTCAGCGATAAGTTTGAATTTTTAAAAGAAAAACCAAAAAGTGTAGGGCTAGAGGGATATCTTTTCCCTGACACTTACAGGATTTACAGAAAAGATGGAATCGAAGATATTATAGAAAAGGTTTTGGAAAATTTTGAAAGAAAAATCGATGCTGATATCAGAGAAGAAATAAAGAATCAGGAGAAATCAGTTTTTGAAATAATTACCATGGCTTCTTTAATCGAAAAAGAAGTTAGAACTTTTGATGATAAAAAAAGGGTTTCAGGCATTCTTTGGAAAAGGATAAACGGTAACGTTCCTCTGCAGGTTGATGCTACAATATCATATATCACCGGTAAGAGAACTACAAAGATTTCAAAAGATGAAACGGAAATCGATTCGTTTTATAATACCTATAAATACAAAGGACTTCCTTTAGGACCCATCTGCAATCCAGGCATCGAAAGCATCAAAGCAGCTCTTTATCCCGAGAAAAATGGTTTTTGGTACTATCTATCCACTCCCGAGGGAGAAACTTTTTTCAGTAAAACTTTAGAAGAACACAATGCCAATAAATCAAAGTATCTTAAATAGGACCATAGCGACTAGTTATTCCTTTCTTGTTATAGGTATAACTGTTGTGGTGGTTATATTATTCTTGTTTCATCAAATGTCTGTAATTTACAGCGATTTTAATAAATTGCAAAAAGAAAATAATTCTTCAAAAGAGGAAACATTTATGAATGAAAATTTATTGAATAAAAAAATAGCGATGGTAATTTCTTTTAGAGATTTTAAGGATATTGAATATTTTATTCCAAGAGATATTTTTATTAATAAGAAAGCCGAGGTTTTAACAGTAAGCTCTAAAAAAGGAATAGCGATTGGAGACGATGGGGGAGAAGCAAACGTAGATATTGAAGCTTCTGAGTTCAAAGTAGAAGCGTTTGATGCTGTAATCTTTATTGGAGGGTCCGGCATGTCAAAGAAATTGGATGATGCTGAATTTCAAAGAATAGCAAAGGATGCTGTTGAAAATGATAAAATTCTGGGGGCAATTTGCATTGCTCCTGCCCTGCTTGCTAAGGCGGGGGTTCTGAACGGAAAAGAAGCTACGGTTTGGTCTTCCTATTTGGAAAGAGAACCGGTTAATATATTAAAAAGAAACGGGGCAATATATAAAGAAGAATCGGTGGTTGTTGATGGAAAGATTGTTACAGCAAACGGTCCTGAGGCTGCAAAAGAATGGGCTGGGACATTAATTGGAGTGATAGCATCCCAGTAAACTCTTGACAGAAAAATAGATTTATATATAATGGGAACTAGCCGTAGATAAGGGGCAATTTGTTTTTTAACAGAAAGTAAGACCTCTTAAGGCAAAGGTTAAATTTTAATTGATTTCTTTTGTCTGCGGTTGCAGACATTTTATTTTTATGGCTCTGACAAAAGAAAAAAAACAAAAAGTCGTCAAAGACTTGGAAGAGAAGATTGAAAAGCAAAAATCAATGGTTTTTGCTGATTTTTCCGGCGTTAAGGTAAAAGATCTTTCGGAGTTGAGGAAGGAAATGAGAAATAAAGATTGCGAATTTAAAGCGGCAAAAAAGACTCTTTTGAAAGTTGCGTTTGATAATAAGAAGATAGAGGTTCCTCAGGGACTCGAGGGGGAAATTGCAGTTGGATTTGGATATAAAGATCCTTTTGCGCCCTTTAAGATTTTAAATGATTTTTCCAAGAGAAATGAGGTTTTGAAAATTTTAGGTGCGATGGTGATGTCTCCTTCCGGTTCTATGGATTTCTTTGAAAGTGAAAAGGTAATAACTATAGCGGAATTGCCTACCAAAGATGAATTAATAGCAAAAATGATATGGAGCTTAAAATCTCCTCTCTCAGGATTTGTTAATGTTCTACAAGGGAATTTAAGAGGATTAGTCTTGGTACTATCTCAAATTAACCCCGTTAAATAAAATCTTTCAGATTTTAATTTGCGGAACAAATTATTTAATGGGGTAAAGGTCACAAAATAAAAAAGAATTTATATTCTTAAAATTATGGTAGAAGAAAAAAAAGAAGAGCAAAAACCTAAAGAAGAAGAAACCAAACAAGAAGTTAAGAAAGAAGAAAAAACAGAAAAACCCGAAACTAAAGTTAAAGAAGAAAAAGTAGAAAAAGCAGAACCAAAGGAAAAGGAAGAAGAAAAAATTGAAGTTCCCGAGAAATTCAAAAAAATGGTTAAAGATATTGAAAATCTTTCAGTTTTAGAATTGGCGGAACTCGTTAAGGTTTTAGAAAAGAAGTTTGGGGTTTCTTCAGCTGTTCCTGTTGCCGCAGTTGCCGCTAATGGAGGGAACGGAGCAGAACAGGATGGAGCAGATGAGGGGAAAAGTGAGTTTAACATTGAGCTCAAAGAAGTTGGAGCAAAGAAAATTGAAGTAATAAAAGCAGTTCGAGATGTAACCGGAAAAGGATTAAAGGAATCTAAAGACCTGGTTGACGCCGCAGGTTCAGAAGCTCAAATTATAAAGGAAAGTGTGAAGAAAGAAGAAGCTGAAGAGATAAAGAAGAAATTTGAAGAAGCTGGAGCAAAAGTAGAGTTAAAGTAATCTCCAGACCTGACAATTTTTAAAGCAGTACTATTTTGAAAAGTAGTACTGTTTTGATTTTAGAAATTTGAAAGAAGAAATAAAAGGACAAAGAAAAGAGTTGGAAATTCCAGGAAAGAAGATTAATCTCTTAGGAAATTAACCTCGATTATTTGCTGAGAAGAATTCTAAAACTAGTGAACTAAGAATTAGTTTAAAAAGAAAAATCAAACTTAGAAGAGAAGTAGAGAAAGAAATAGGAAAAATAGAAGAAGAAAAGACAGAAGCAGATAAAAACTTTCTGGAAGAAATTACTAGTACAATATATTATCTTTACAAAAAGCGCAGATGTTCATCCTAATACCCCAAGAGTGCAAAATTAGGCGGCTCGTACGCTATTGACAAATTTCTATTTATATTATATAATACACCATAGAATATTGTTTTAAAAACAAAATAAAGAAAGAAAGGAGAGAAAAGAATAATGAAAAAGGTTATATCAGTTTTTTTATTAGTTTTGTTCTTGATAAGTTTTTTTGCTTCGATAGCTTCTGCTCAGCAAAAAGAGAATACTATTGCCTATAAAGTTATTTTTGGGAGCGATGGTTTGAAACTAGTCTCTATCTCTATTAATCTATCTAATCTCGAAATAAAATTAGGCAGCAAATCAAGTAGTATAAAAATATTTGTTTCTAAAACTCATTATAAGGATCCTACCTTGGGAAGAGTAGAAAATATGACTGAGCTTTGGAAAATATTATTTTATATTAACGAAGAATTTGCTTTTGAATTATTGCCAGGAGAAAAAAGAGATGTTTACTTGGATATTGGTGATTACTCAATAATGGCAGAAGCATATGTACAGACGGTTTTTGGAGAGAGATTAGTAGGAGTATTTAATCGTCAGAATAAACTTAATTTGGAAATTGATGGAAAGATGTCCTCGGGAGAATATGCTAACTACGGATGGAATCTTTTGCTCAAAGAAAGTAAGTTTAAGAAGCCTTAAAGAAAGTAGGTTTGGAAATCTTATTAGAATAAAAAGAGCAGGTTGATACTTGCTCTTTTTTATATAAAAACCATTAATTAAAGAGAAATTTCAACGGTAACCTTATAAACGTTTGCTGCGTTGAGCAAGTATATAATTTTGCCGTTTTGAGAAACTGTAAAATCTAAGAGATTATTAAATTTTTCACTTTGATATTGTTTCACGAGTTCTCCATGTTTTGTCATTATGACAACTCTTTTATTAGGAGGGTCTAAAAGGTAGATATAAGGCAGGTTGTTGCTTGCGAAAATTTTCGTTGGATTTTCGAAATAAGGAAATATTTTAAGATTGAAACTCTCTCTAAAGTATCCTCCATAATATCTTTCAATTTCTGATTCTTCGTTAATGATCCAGACGTCACCGTCAATAGTTATTGCTTTTGCTCTTAAAGGCTTCCTTTTTGTTTTAGGATTTAGCCAATTTTCTCCAGTTATTTTTTCAGTCTCTTTAATTTGGTACTTTACTATCTCTCCGTTAGTTGAATCAAGGAAATATACATTTGAGCCGTAAACGGCAGAGTCTTTGAAATTTAATTCCGGAAACCCGATTCTTTCTAATTGAAATTCTTTAAACGGATCTTCTGTTTTTTGAGGAAAGTACTGTATTAAGAGATTGGGTTCAGATAACATCAGAATGGAATCAGAAGAACGGTCAGCAAGCTTAATATTTCTATTGGTGGTAATAGTTTCTTTTTCTCCGTCTAAAAGATTAAAGTTGTAAATATTTGCAGAAAAAGAATTAAAGAAATAAAGAGAGGGGGAGGTGCTGTTGAAGTAATTAAATAGTACAATTCTTTGAGGGCGAAGGTTTATCTCTTGTATTGGTATTTCCAATATTAATTCTGGTTCAGGAATTTTCTCTAATTTATTCAAGGGAGTTAAGGACTCTTCTATGGATTTTTTAATTTCTTGAGCTTGTATTTTAATCAAGGGATCCTTTGAATTTACTAAGGGTGCTATTTTAGACCATGCGGACTGTAATACAAGATTTGCTCCTTCTTCGTCATTGAAAATTAAAAGATTTTCTGCCTGAGATTTTTGTGACTTTACTTGTTCTAAGATTTCATTTACTTCTTTAAATTCTTTTTCTCTTTCATCTTTGAAGATGAGGAAAGCAAAAGATAAAAGCAAGATTAAAAATAAAACAGAAGCCAGTTTACTTTTATAAAGTTTGTTTATTCTTATTGAGGGGACGGTTATTTTCTTGATGAGATTTGAAATTTTAGGAGCCTTGATAGAAGGGATTTTAATGGAAGGAATCTTTAATTTTGGTATTTTCAGACGAGGAACTTTTAAAATCTTTGGAATAAGCTTTCTTATTGACATAACTCCTTGCAGGCGAGGGGGGATAAATTTTAAAGATAATTTACTTTTCTTCTTAGTTATTCCGTCTAAAACAATCAAAAGGGCTGATCCGGAGACTCCCGACAATTCTTCTCTTTTTGAATTTAAAATCTTATTTAGTTTTTTTTCATTTTTTAATTTAACGAGCTCTCCGATTATTCCCTGTTCTCTAAAGTATTCAAAAATTTCTTTTGTCAAAATTATAATCTTATCATTAGGCATTAATTTTCCGCTGATTGTGTTCTCAAATATTTTTAAGGGATATATTTCTGTTTCTTTTAATTCCGATTCTTGACCGATATCCATCACTCTCTCGCCCCTCAAAAGCAAGATTTTTACCTCTCCTGTCTGGGCAAAGCTTATCCTTGAAGGAGATCGTTCTTTGTTTCCCGAGATGGGACTTTCGCTACCGAGAAATTTACTGGAAGAGATTGATAGAATTGCAAAATTCAAATTTCCCAGCCAGTTTACGTTTCCCTTTTTTGTTGATTTGCTTAAAAATTCATTAGCTTTTTTTAGAGCTTGTCTTAATGCCGATTCAGGTGTTTTCTGAAAGTCGTAGTAGTATTCTTGTTTTATTGTTTGGGCTAATTCTTCTAAAAATTTATCGTCTTGGGGCAAAGCGTTTGATAACTTGCCTGCCATATACAAATTTCCGAGTCTCTTCTCGGATATGTTCTCAGGTTCGTAGATGAAACTATCAACTATGCTATCTTTTGTTTTCGGATTAAAATGAAATTCAAATACTTGCATATCTTTGTTATTATCTTATTATAATCATAGAAGACAAGAAAATAAAGTTTTTTGATGTATTTTGTCTTTTTGGGCGTGTAGCTCAGTTGGTTAGAGCGCACGGTTCACATCCGTGAGGTCTGTGGTTCGAATCCGCACACGCCCACCACTTTTCTCTCTTTTTGGAGATTTCTTGCTTTTAAAGAGCTTTTTTTGTGCTACAATTAAATAATATGATTCAAAATGTGGTAGTTTTATATTTCAAATGGCACTATTTTGAAAGAACTGGGTTTATAATAAAGGCTTGGCGCAACTTTTTGGTCTTCAACCTGAATTATTTTTCAATAAGCTTATTGATAAAAACCCTCTTTGCTCCTTGGAAGAAATATCTTTGGTCTTACGGCCGCGGTTTTGATTTTGGAGTATATTTTCAAACCTTCTTATCTAATTTAATCTCAAGAATTATCGGAGCTTTTATAAGAATAATTTTTATAATAATAGGAATTGCCACTGAAATTTTAATATTTGTATTTGGTCTAGTTTTTATAATCTTTTGGTTAACCTTGCCTCTCTTGCTTTTTTTGGGATTGGCGTTTAGCTTTAAATTATTATTTTAATTATGTTTAAGTTTGATTTGGAAAAATCTAAAATATTTCAAGCAATTCGCTGGAGAATGCATCCTGTTTTTGGCAATTGTCACTTTCTGAAACGTATTTTTATAATAATTTTTGTCATATTCTTATTTCTGTTTATTGTAGGATTTTTTAACGATGGACTGAATGATGATTCTCTCAGGTCACTACTTGGTTTTTGCATTCTTAATTTGGTTTTAGGAGTTCTTTTTTCTTTGCTGGAAACCTTTTTTAGTTCGGAATTGACTCAACCAGATATTGAAAAAACCCCAAAAGATTTTTTAGAGTTAACTTCTTCGGATCAAGAAAACTATAACCTAGCTTCTCTTTTAAGTTTTCCTTCTGCAAGAGCCGTATTTTATTCTATAAAATGGGCGAAAACTTATGGTTCATCGGAGGTTGATTCATATTCAGTATTCTACTTTCTTTTGAAGCAAAATGCAGAATTAAACTTTATCTTTTTTAGAATTCTTTTAAACCCAAAGGATTTAAAAAAAGCTTTATTGAAATACTTGAAGGAAAAGATAAAGAAAGGGGTTGCTGGGCAAGGGGAAAAACAACTTTCTCTTTCAGACGATTTTTACAATTCATTGACAGAAGCCCTCAACATTGCTGCTGAAAAGAATCATTCTAGAATTGAAATAGGTGATTTAATTTCAGGACTGGCAAAGCATAATTCTTTTTTCAAGGAACTTTTAATAAACAGCAAGCTTAAGCCGGAAGATATTAAGAATTTAGCTTCATGGATAGAAAATCTGAAAACAGAGATAAGAGAGGAAAAGAAATGGTGGGAGTACAAGAATCTGGCAAGAAGGGGGACGATGGGTAAAGGATTTTCTTCCGGATATACCGTTACATTGGACAGTTTTTCAATTGACTGGTCCGAGATTTTAAGAAAAAGTAACTTTTATCCGATTTTCGGGCACAAACAGGAATTGGAAATGGTTGAGAGAATATTGTCTCGTCAACAGATCAATAATGTTCTTCTTGTGGGAAAACCCGGTACGGGGAAAAAGAGTATCGTTACTCAATTTGCCCGGAGAAGCTTTCTTGGCGAAAGCCTGCCGGAGATAAACTATAAAAGGGTGGTGGAACTTGATTTGCCCGGCTTAATTTCTCGAATTCAGGATACAGAAGAGCTTGAATCTGCTTTAGATAATATTTTTAAAGAAGCTGTTTTTTCAGGAAATGTAATTTTGGTAATTCCCAATATTCATGACTATATTGGCATTACGGTAAAACCCGGAGTTGTTGACATCTCGGGCATTCTTTATTCGTATTTAGATTTACCTAATTTTCAGATAGTTGGTACTGCAAGTTTTGCTGGGTTCCGTCAAAACATTGAGAAAAAACCTGCAATTTTAAATTTCTTTGAGAAAGTTAGAGTTTCAGAAGTATCTCCGCAGGACACCTTGGCAATTTTAGAAGGATTAGTGCCTGCTATGGAAAGAAAGTACAGGAAATACATATCTTATCCTGCCTTGAGAGATATAATAGAATATGCTGATCGTTATCTTCCCGCACTTCCTTTTCCTAAGAAAGCACAGGACATTTTAAATGAGTCGGTGGTTTTGATTTCAAGAAGCGGCGAGAAGGTATTAATGCCAAAGCATATTTCTAAAATAGTTTCAGACAAAAGCAAAATTCCTGTAGGGGAGATGGAGTCAAAAGAAAAAGAAATTTTGCTGAATCTTGAAAGTTTAATTCATAAAAAGATTATTAATCAAGATTCGGCCGTAAAAGAGATATCTGCCGCTCTAAGAAGGGCCAGAACCGAAGTCAAGACAAGAAATGCTCCTATGGGCAGCTTTCTGTTCTTGGGTCCTACCGGTGTAGGCAAGACCGAGACGTCAAAAGCATTAGCCGAAATTTATTTCGGTTCCAAGGAAAACATGATTAGGTTAGATATGTCGGAATTTCAACAATTAAAAGATGTTTCAAGGATAATTGGCTCAAAAGAAGAGGATGGTTTTTTAACAACAAAAGTAAGGGAAAATCCTTTTTCTTTGGTTTTGCTTGATGAAGTTGAGAAAACTTATCCGGATATTCTAAATTTGTTTTTGCAGATATTGGATGAGGGATACGTAACTGACGGTCTGGACAGAAAAGTTGATTTCAGAAATACTATTATTATAGCGACATCCAATGCGGGGTATAAGATAATTTTGGATTCAATAGCAAAGAAAATAGAATGGAATTTGGTTAAAAAGACGCTTCTAGACTCTTTATTCGACGAAGGCATATTTCGTCCAGAACTCATAAATAGATTTGATGCGGTCATTGTTTTTAGCCCTTTAAGCCGGGATAATTTACTTGATATTTGTCATCTTCAACTGCAAGGGTTAGAAAAGAATCTTTTGAAAAAGGATATTGAGTTTATTATCACCGAACCCCTTAAAGATGAAATAGTAAAATTAAGCTATAATCCCCAATACGGGGCAAGGGAAATGAAAAGAGTGATTCAGGACAAAATAGAGAATGTTTTAGCAGAAGCTTTGCTGGAAGGCAAAATTGAAAGGGGAAGTAAGATAAAAATTGATGCTCGTAGTTTTGAAGTAATAGTGCTTTAGACTTGACTTTTGAGAAGAAATCTATTATAATCTTAATAGTAAAATGTTTAATACTCTTGCGCTAAAACTGAAAAAACTTGTTATTCCTTGCTCTGAAAACAATTATCGTCCCGGGATTTTAGAGAGCAGAGTTTTAGTTTGTTATATTGTGTTCCTTCTTGTCTTGAAGGTATTTTTTATTTCCTTTATAGTCTATCTTCCTAAAACTAGTTTTTTTGCAGATATTTCCCAATCTCTTTTAGTAGAATTGACGAATGAAAAAAGGGAATCACTTGGGCTTAGTTCTTTGGAGAATAACGAGGCTCTCCAAGAAGCAGCCTATTTAAAGGCTCAAGATATGATAGAAAACGGATATTTTTCTCACGAGAGCCCTTCAGGTATTTCTCCTTGGCGCTGGTTTGAAAAAGCGGGGTACAGTTATAGGGCAGCAGGCGAGAACCTGGGCATAGGGTTTTTGGATTCAGAGGAGATATATAAAGCATGGTATGACTCTCCTTCTCACAGGGAAAACCTTTTGAATCCCTTGTATGAAGATATTGGAATAGCCGTTTTAAAGGGAGAATTTCATGGCAATGAAACGACAATAGTAGTCCAGCTTTTTGGATCTGAGAAAGCTGCTTTTGCTGAAACCGAAGAATCTTTTAGAGAAGAAGATTTAAAAGAAGAAACATCAGAAACGCCAGCCGGGGAAGAAGTTGAATCTGAAATTGCACAAGGATCGGAAGAGGAACCGGTTATTGGAGAAGAAGAAAAGGAAGCAGAACAAGAAGTTGCAAAAGCAGAAGACCCAGAAGTTAACGGAAAAACATTAGGTCAGAGTTATTCAGCTCCTTCAGACGAAGAGGCGGGAAAAGGATTGCTTGTCGGCTTTTTGAAGTTTATAGTGAAAGATTACAATAACCTGGTTCAAAGAATTACTTTTTATTCATTGCTTTTTATTACTTTGCTTTTGATTATTAATGTCTTTGTTAAGTTTAATATCCAGCATAAAGATTTAATTGTTAAAGCAGTTTCCTTTTCTATTATTCTGATCATATTTGTTCTTTTAAACAAAGAATTTGTTATTGAGGCTGTTCCTCATGCAATGTTTTTAAATATTTTTTAGAGAGACTGTATGTTAGAGATTAAAAAGGAAAAATTATTTAATCTTTTTTTTAGAGAAAAAGTGAAGAGGCTTTGGAAGCCTTTTTTTGCTTTTTTTATAATAGCCTTTTTGGTTTTAAATTGGAGTGAGATTTCCTGGATGTTTAATTATCAAGTGGTTTCCCGATTTGTTTCAGGATTATTTCAGAGAGAGACCAATGAAGTCGGGTTTGACTTTTCTCAAGATGGAGGCAGTTTAAATCCGGAAGATTTTGAATATTCTGATAAAGAAAACGGTTTGGAGATTTCAAAAATTGATATTGAAGCTCCTTTAATCTTTCCCGGCACTTTAGATGGCGAGAAAATACATGAATATTTAAATGAAGGAGTTGTTTGGTATCCTGATTCCGCATTGCCGGGAAGCGTCGGACAAACGATAATTTTAGGGCACAGCGCTCCTTCGGGATGGCCAAAAATTAAGTATGACTGGGTTTTTACCTATCTGGTTGACTTGGAGAAAGGCGATGAAATCTTTGTTTATTTTAATAACAGGAAATATATTTACGAAGTCAAGGAAAAACTCTTCTTTGAAAAAGGAGAAGAAGTCCCGGAGAGTTCCTTGACAAATTCTGAGAATGTGTTAATATTAATTAGTTGTTGGCCGCCGGGAAAAGATATAAGGAGGATCGGCGTGTCAGCAGAATTAATTAAAAAATAAATAGGGATTAGTAAAGATAGAAATAAATAAAAAGAAAGGA
>CAZKKG010000007.1:8728-26417 GCA_964553275.1 uncultured Candidatus Saccharibacteria bacterium | reverse complement strand
TATTGATGGGCTAAAATAAGAGCAAGTCTGTATTTGCGCGCTTCCGATAAAACATTAACAAAACTTTCTGTTGCAAAATTCTGAAACTCATCAACATAAAGGAAGAAATCTTCTCTTTCTGATTCCGGCATATCAACTCTTGACATTGCAGATAATTGAAGCTTGGTGATAAGCAAAGCTCCCAACAAAGTAGAATTGTCTTCCCCTACCCTTCCTTTTGATAAGTTTGCAATGAGAATCTTTTTGCTATCCATTATCTCTCTCATGTTAATTGATGACCTTGTCTGTCCAATAATATTTCTAATCAATGGAGCCGATATGAATTGTCCTACTTTATTTTGAATGGCAGCAGTGGCTTCAACTTCGTATCTTTGCGTGTATCTTGCAAACTCTTGCACCCAAAATGATTTAATGACAGGGTCTGTAATTCTATCTACTACTTTTTTACGGTAATCGCTGTCTGCAAGCATGCGATTAACTCCCAGCAAAGTGGATCCCGGATATTCAAGCAAAGCTAAGATGCAGTTATGCAAAATATATTCCATACGAGCTGACCATACATCCGGCCAAATCTTTTTGAAAACTCCCATTAATCCTCCTGCTACCAAATGGCGATGATCCAAATCAACTTTTTCCATAACATTAAAAGAAATGGGATAATCTATGTCTGCAGGATTAACATAGACAACATCGTTGATACGGTCTGAAGGAATAAAATTAAGCAATCTTTCTGCTGCTTCTCCATGGGGATCGATAAAGCCAATACCTTTGCCTTCTCTAATGTCATTTATGGCCATATTTTCAAGCATCACGGTTTTGCCCATACCAGTTTTCCCCACAACATACACGTGCCGACGGCGATCATCGGTTTTAATGCCGAATTTTCTGCTCTCATTTCTAAAGTTTGTTTCGGCAAAGAAATTTATATTATCGTTATTATTGTCTGGCATATTTAAAAAGACTTTAATTGCTCTTCTATTCTTAAAAGTTGATTATATTTTGAAACCCTTTCTCCTCTTGCAGGAGCTCCCGATTTTATAAAATCAGAACCTATCCCTACTGCAAAATCTGAAATAAAATTATCGCAAGTCTCTCCGGATCTATGAGAAACCATCGTTTTCCACCCGAAAGAACGCGCTAATTGATAAGCCTGAATAGCTTCTGAAACAGTTCCTATCTGATTTAGCTTTAAAATAACTGCATTGCAGGCTTTTTTCTGATAAGCTTCTTTTATTCTTTCTGGATTGGTTGCCAAAAGATCATCTCCAACAATTTCAATCTTTCTACCTAGTTTTTCCGTAATCTCTGTAAACCCCTGCCAATCTTCTTCTGCAAAGGGATCTTCAAGAAACAAAATTGGATATTTTTTAACAAGTTCTTGATAATATCTTAAAAGACCTTCTCTAGTAAAAAATCCCATTGCCATCTTGTATTTGCCTTGTTTAAAAAACTCGGAAGAAGCACAATCAAGTCCGATCTTTATCTTGCCCAGATAACCAAGAGTTTTTGAAGCATTCAAGATAAGAAGAATCGCCTCTTCGGGATTTCTTAAAGGAGGAGCAAAGCCCCCTTCATCTCCTACGTTTGCTCCGAGACCAGAATATTTTCTTCCGATTACTTTCTTAAGCTCATGATAGATCTCTGAAGACATTTGAAGAGATTTTTTAAATCTTTCCTTTTTAGCCTTAATCTGAGGAATAATCATGAATTCCTGAATATCCAAGTTATTTGCTGCATGCGCTCCCCCGTTAATAATATTAAAGCAGGGAACGGGAATTTTCAGCGAAGAACTGCTTCCTGCAAGTTTTGCAATATATCTATATAAAGGCATTCTTTCTGCCTCAGCTCCTGCCCTAGCAACAGCAAGGGAAACCGACAAGATGGCATTGGCTCCTAGTTTTGACTTATCACTCGTTCCATCAAGCTTAACCATTAAATCATCTATGGCTTCTTGTTTATTAACATCCATTCCCTTTATTTTCGGAAATATCTTTTTATTTACATTCTCGACGGCTTTTAAAACCCCTTTTCCTTCATATCTTTTTCCGCCGTCTCTTAGTTCCAACGCTTCGTATTTTCCTTTTGAAGCTCCCGAAGGGACAGACGCTAAAACAGAGAAGCTTTCCGTTTCAAGCTGAACCTCTAAAGTAGGGTTACCGCGCGAATCAAGAATCTCTCTTGCTTTGAGCGATTTAATTTTTGAAGAATTTCTTGAAGATGGCATTATTTCTTATTTAAATATTTATATGCGGACAGAGCAGATATTGCTCCCTGACCTGCTGCGATTACTATTTGCTTGTAATAGACATTGCTTACATCGCCTGCTGCAAAAAGCCCGGGAGTCTTTGTCTGGCATGTTTGAGGATCTATTCTAATTTCATCTTTTTCAGAAAAATCAACAAGATTTTTGACGAAAGATGTGGCCGGCTGAGAACCAATTTCAACAAAAACTCCGTCCACTTGCAAGCTTTTCTCTTTTCCCGACTCCTTATCTCTCAATAGAATAGATTCTACGAACTTTCCTCCTTTAATCTTCTTAATATCTGCTCTAAAAATAAGCTCTATCTTGTTATTTCTCCCAACCTCTTCCTGAAGAACTTTATCCGCAGGAGATTCTTTTAAAAATTCCAAAATGTAAATCTTCTTGGCAAAATTACTTAAGAACAAAGCCGATTCAACCCCTGCGTTCCCGGCTCCGATCACCGCAACCACTTTATCTTTAAAAAGAGGGCCGTCGCACACGCTGCAGTAACTTACGCCCTTTCCGATATATTCTTTTTCTCCAGACACCTCCAAAGGTCTTGGATCTGCTCCGGTAGCGACTATAACCGCTCTTGATTTAAAACAATTCTTTTTATTATCGCTTATTATAAAAAGATTATCTTTTTTCTCAACATTGCCTACGGAACTTTTAACAATATCAATTTCAAATTGCTTTAAGTGCTTTTCAAATCTTTCAACAAGCTCCATCCCTTGAATCTTTTTAAAACCGGGGTAGTTTTCTATTCCGACAGCTTTTTTCGCTATCTGCCCTCCGAAGTTCTTTGTGATAACAAGTGTTTTTAGGTTTTGACGGGCAGCGTAAATACCGGCTGTTACGCCGGCAGGCCCTCCGCCAATTATAACTAAATCATAGTTTTTACTCATGTTCTTGTTTTCTTAAAAAGGCGGGCATCTCCCATTTCTTCTCTTTCATCAATATCTCTCTTTCTTCTTTTTCAACGTCCTTCTTGACCGCCAAAGCATTCTTTCTCACCGTCTTGCGCCCCAAAACAGACCTCTCTTCTTTCTTGAGTTTTTTCTTAATTTTTACCTTTTTCTCTTTAAGAACAACTTTGAGAGGACTCTCATCTTTTTTCTTTACCCTTACCTTTATCTCTTTTTTCTCTTTGGTTATCTTTTTCTCATCTTTCCCTTCTTTCACTTCCTTCTTCTTATCTTCCTTTTTTTCAACGATATCCACTTTCTTTACAATTTGTTTTTTCTTTTTCTCCCATTTTTTTTCCATTCCGGTCGCTATTAAAGTAATGCCAATTTCACCATTCTCAGGTTTGGAAAAATTGGGAGAAAAACATTTTTTAGATAAGATTGATATTCCAAAGACAATTCTTGCATTATGGTTGAAATCAGAAATAAAGCTACTCATTTCTTCAACCTCACTCATTTTCAAATCCCTATCCGCTTCAATGTTAAATAAAATTCTATCCGCACCCTTTATCCCGTATTCATTCAAGGCACTATGGACAACACTCTTCACCGTTTTTAAAGCTCTATTTTCATCTTTAACCCTGGCACGACTCAAGTAGCACAATTTCCCTTTGTTAATACCGGATCCGTTTGAACCCAATATCATTTTAAAATCAGCCCAATCAACATTTATTAGCCCTGCCTTGCTTATCATTTCCACCAATCCCTCCAAATCAAAAGCCAATTTCTTATTGATCAATGAAAGCGCTTTTTTCAAAGGAGTACTCTGGTCAACGAGCTGAAAGATTTTCTCATTGGGAATAATGCTTAGAGCGTTAAGACTGGCTCTCATTTTCTTTAAAGAGTTTTTGGTAATAAGGCTCTTTTTGCTTCCTTCAAATTTGAAAGGCAAAGTAAAAATACCTAAGCTTGATTTCTTAAAGCCGTTACAAATTTCTGCTATTACGGGAGCCGCTCCAGATCCGGTACCTCCTCCGAGACAAGCAATTAGGATATAGAAATCACCTCCCTCCAAGAAGTCCTTTATTTTCTCTCTTTCTGAATTAGCTGCTTTTTCCCCTAAATCCGGACTCATCCCACAACCTAAACCCCCGGTCAATCTCTCTCCAAAACCCACCTTTTTACAGTTTTTTGAAACTCTGGACAATGCCTGCGAATCCGTATTCAAGGCAATGAAATCGATATTCCTTAAAGCCTTTCCCGGAATTCTCTTGGAATTTAAGATAACGGAGGCAATTTCAGAAATAATGGAATTACCTCCCCCGCCTATGCCGATAATCTTTATTTTGGTTTCAGGAAGTTCTATCTTTTTACCCGACCTCTTCGGTTTCAAAACCAATTCGAACTTTTCTTTTTTTGCCTTATCCCTCTTTACCCGACTCTTAACAACCAAAATTTTCCTACCCTTATTTTTTTTCTGTTTTTTACCAGGTTTTTTCTTTTTTAAAGCCATGTTACCTTATTTTAAAATAGTTAGCCTTAACAGTCAAATGAACTCAACATATTACGCCTCCTCCTAAAAGCTCCTCATTTTTATAAAAAACTATTGATTGCCCAGCGGTTATCGCTCTCTGGGATTTTTCAAATATTATCTTTAAACCTTCCTTTGAAAAAGAAGAAACTGCCGGGCTAAGTCTGTGCCTGTAGCGAATCTTTGCTTCCGCTTTCAATGGAAATTTAGGTTCTTTGCCGGAAATCCAATTCAAATCGCTGCAAAGCAATTCTTTTCCAAACAAGTTTTTCCCATTCTTGGTCACCGTTAAGGTATTGCTCTTAAAGTCCTTGTTTAAAACATAATAAGGGCCCCCGCTAAGCTTTATTCCCTTTCTCTGTCCAATAGTATAAAGCCAAAGCCCCCGATGTTCCCCTATTATCTTTCCTTTGGTGTTAACTATTTTCCCCGGTTTTTCAGATAAGTGAGAAGTTAAAAATTCTCCTGTTGTATTTTCAATAAAGCAAATGTCTCTTGACTCCCCCCTTATCAATTTCATAATCCCAAGGGTTTTTGCCATTTCCGTAACTTCCTTTTTCATGTATTCTCCCAAAGGAAACAGGACATGTTTCAGCTTTCTCTGATTTAACCGCCATAGAAAATAGCTCTGATCTTTTTTCTTGTCTTTGGCTATTGAAAGTTTGTAAACTGTCTTTAATCCAACCACGCTCTCTGTTTTCTTAACGTAGTGGCCCGTAGCCAAAAAATCTGCACCCATTTCCAACGCTTTCTTCAAAAGTATTCCGAACTTTATTTCTTCGTTGCAGACAACACAAGGATTTGGAGTTATGCCTCTTTTAGATTCTTTCAGAAAATAGCCTATTACTTTTTTTTTAAATTCTTTTCTTGCATCCACAGCAGAAATTGGTATTTTCAAAATCTTAGATATTTTTTTTGCTTTTTCAAAACTCTCTTTGGAAAAATCAGAATTAGAAAGTTTTAGAAAAATCCCCTTAACCTCGAACCCCCTGCTCTGCAACAGCCAGGCCGCAACTGAAGAATCTACCCCGCCCGACATAGCAAATATAACTTTCTTCTTTGACTCTTTCATGCAATTTAAATGCTTTCCTTAAGCCACTTTGACATAATAAAGGGTTTTGTTCAATAAAAAACAAAGCTTTAAAAGCTTTGCATCAACATTTCCTCATTCTAAAAATCTTAAGCAAAACGATCTGCCACGCTTGAAGCTGCATATGATTCCGGCTTAATCTTGGCTTCAAAGCCGTTTCCTCTAATTAGTCCTACTACTTCCCTTACCATATCCTTTGTCTGTCCGTTTTCTCCGACATCTGCATGAATGTAGCGGAATTCATAAGATTGCGAAAGTGACATTTTCTCAGCTTCTTTTTCAACTTTTTCTTTTAAAAGCAAAGCTAATTGGCAGGAAAGAAAAACTTCTTCTAAAATCCTTCTTTTCCAGGAATAGAATTTCCTATCTTTGTAATTGATGCGCTTTAAAAAGAACCTTCCTCCCTGGCCTTTTCTTAAAACAACTATTGCCACGGGAAAATTTGGATGCTCTCCCGAAGAAGAATCGCAGCCGACAATAAGTTCATAGGGTATTTCCGGCTTTTCTGAAAAATATTTTACTATTTCCCTTACGGTCGCTTCAAGAGAGATGTCTCCGCATGTCGGGTTATAAAAATATCCATCAAAAATCTTATTCATAAACTGTAAAATTATTATAATCTCAGCTTGGCAAAAAGTCAATTTCAAGTCTCAGCAAACACTCCTTACAATCTTTAAAAACTCCTTGGGATCCAGAGAAGCCCCCCCTACCAAGAGTCCGTCAAAAAGAGCTTCTTTAATGTAAAAAAAGGCATTCTCAGAGTCAATACTGCCTCCGTATAATATTTTAATTTCTTCCGATAAAGCTTTTCCGTAAGAATCAGAAAGAGTTTTTTTAACTAAAAGCCCCATGCTCTGAGCTTCGCTTACAGGACACGGATTCCCCGTCCCTATGGCCCAAACGGGTTCGTAAGCAATAATAAGTTTCTTCAACTTCTTTTTGCTAATCCCCTTTAAAGACTGTTTAATCTGTTCTTTTAAAACTTCTATCGTTTTATTGCCTTCCCTCTGCTCCAAACTTTCTCCTATGCACAAAATAGGGGCAAGTCCCGCTTCTAAAGCCTTTTTCACCTTCTCATTTATTATCTCGCTTCCTTCTTTCAAATGCTTCCTTCTTTCGGAGTGCCCCAGAATAACATAGCGGCATTTTAAATCTTTGAGTTGAAAAGGAGAAATCTCTCCCGTAAAAGCTCCTTCATTTTCAAAAAAACAATCCTGAGCTCCTAACGCAAGATTTGAATTCTTAGGATTAAAGCTTGGTATGTATAAAAATGGCGGACAGAGAACTATCCCTGCTTTTTTAATGGTTTTAATTCCTCTTTCAAGAAAACTAAAAATCGTTTTCGCTTCTTTTAAAGTTTTGGGATTCATTTTCCAATTTGCAACAATTAATGGTTTCATAAGAAATCATATAAACATTAAAACATACAAACATTTAAACAAAGTTAGATTTAAAAATGCTTAGATGCTTAAATGTTTAAATGTTAAGATGAAATTTGAGTTATTCCTAATGTTAACAAAGTGACAATCACTCCCGCAAGCAGAGATCCAATAAAAACCAAAGGCAATGCTTTTTTAAAAGGAATTCCGAAAACAAAAGCACAAATAGCGCCGGTCCACCCTCCAACAAAAGGAATAGGAGTTGCAACCAAGATTACAACCGCTAATCCCTCTCCCCATCTCTTAAACTTGGAAAGATTTGCTTTTCTTGTATGAGAAAAAAGCCATTTAAAAAACTTATCCAGAAAAGAAATTCTTCTTCCTAGAAACTTGGAAACGGGTTCTAAAACAGAAATTATTAAAACTAAAGGGACCAGGTTTCCTAAAACAGAAAAAAGGTAAGCTGACCAGATCGGCAAATGATAAACATTCAAAGCAATAGGAATCGATCCTCTCAATTCTACTATCGGAGACATTGCAATTAAAAATATCTTTATTTCCGGAATCATTGTTCTTTAAGATACCGAGCTGCATCCTCAGGCGCCACAATTAGAACTTCCATCTGTGAACCTAATTCAAAACCGGCCCAGGTTGAAGTTTTAGGAAGAAAAGTCCAATGCCAATGATAAGAAGGATACTTCTTACCGTCACAAGGAGCAGTATGCAGATAAAAATTATAGGAAGGATCATTGAGCCCCTTGTGCAGTTTGGAAAGCACGACTTTAAAAACTTCGGCCAATGATTTTTTCTCACCTTCTTTTATCTTCTCGAAATAAGGAAGATGCTCTTTGGGAGATACAATGACTTGGAAGGCAGCTTTGGAAGCAAAGGGACAAGTTGCAATAAAATGCTTGTTTTCAAAGATAATTCTTTTCTTAACCTTCCTTTCCCATTTATTCATTTCACAATAAATACATTTTCTATGTTTCCGATAATATTTTCTTGAATTCAAAACAGCATTCTTTAAATCCACATCAACCAAAGGAGTGGTTATTATCTGGGAATGAGGATGTGAAAGCGAAGCTCCGGCTTCTGTACCATGATTATGAAAAATGGCGACATGATTAACGAAAGGTTTGCTCATTAAATCAAAATATCTTAACTGATACGCATCAATAACTTCTTGAATTTGAGAAACGGAAAAAGTCGCCATTGATTTTTCATGATCTTTCGTAACCACCACTTCATGATGACCCAAAGCATTGATCGTTTCATAGAAATCCCCTTCCCTTCTTTTGTTTAGTTTGGTACCCAGAGTAAAAATCGGATACTTATTAGGCAGAACAATTGTCGTCCAATCTTTAAAACTCTTTCTTAAATCCATCTTTTTACCACGAGAAAAAGCAAGAACGGGAACCTCCTCCTTCTTAAGGTTGCAAAAAGGACATTTAGATTTTAGAGATTTTACCGCCTTTCCTTTTTTCTTAAAGGCTTCGGGCCTTTTCGCCCTATCTGCTGCCAAAACAACCCAATTTTTTGAAATTAAATCGTACCTTAATTCAGGTAAAACTTTTTCTATATTTTGTATTTTTTTGTTATCAGATTCCATCTAATTTTAAAGAGGTCGCGAAACATTTTCAAGACACTTTTGAACTTAACCTTGCTTTCAAGATCGTTTTTCCAATAAATGGGAACTTCCTTTGTTTTGTATCCCATTCTTTTCGCAATTACCAAAATCTCGGGATCAAAAGCAAAACGATTAATTTTACATTTAGGAAAAACATTTTCCACAACCTCTTCCGTAAAACCTTTAAACCCGCACTGCGTGTCCAGTATCCCCCAGGTGCCGCAGATTATTTGAGCTAATACTCTGAAAACATCCCCTAAGATTCTTCTGAAAAGAGGCTGGGGGGGATCTAAAACCGCTCCCTTGATATCTCTTGAACCGATGACGATATCAAATCCTTCCTTGAACGGACCCCACATCTTTTCTATCTCTTTAATGGGAGTAGAATTGTCTGCATCGGTAAAGACGCGGTACTTGCCGCAGCCTTCCAGCAATCCCAATCTTGTGCTGTATCCTTTCCCGTAGTTTCCTTTAATATCAATGATTTTGAGGTTCTTAATTTTAGAACTTAAATCATTGACAACTTCAACCGTACGATCTTTAGAGCCATCGCTGACAACGATGATTTCATAATCGTAATCCTGGCCCGAAAGATAATTATCTATCTCTCCCAAGGTATTGGGCAAGCGCTTTTCCTCATTATAAGCAGGAACTATTAGTGAAAGATGGATTTTGTTTTCCATTAAATTATTCTAACACAGTTTTAAAAAAATAAAAAAGCATCTATATGAGGATACTTTCAAAACTGATTTCAAACAGTCAAAACTTCAGGACCATTTTTAAAAATGGCGATAGTATGTTCAAAATGAGCAGACAAAGAACCGTCTCTGGTCACAAGAGCAATATGGTCTTTGCTTTCTTTGATGTGCCAATCGCCTAAAGTAACCATAGGTTCAATACAAATAACCATACCTTCTTTCAATTCAAGGCCCTTGTGTCTCTTACCGTAATTTAAAATCTGAGGTTCTTCGTGAAGATCTCTGCCAATACCATGGCCGCAAAGTTCTCTGATAACGCCCATTTGCTGTCCCTCAACATATCTTTGAATGGAATTTCCAATATCGCCTAAAGTGTTCCCCAGTTTTACATTTCTAATGGCTCTCTTGAGAGATTTCTTGGTAACTCGTATTAGGTGCTGTGCTTCGGGAGAAACCTTCCCTATCGGTATTGTTACGGCCATATCGCTGTGAAATCCCTTATACTCCATTCCCAGGTCTAATGATAAAATGTCACCTTCTTTTAAAACTCTTTTTGACGGTACTGCATGGACAACTTCCTCGTTTATGGAGGTGCATAAAGCTGCAGGAAACCCCAAATAATTCTTAAAAGACGGTTTTCCCTTATATTTAAAAATCAGGCTCTCGGCGAGCCTGTTTAATTCCTCAGTAGTAACGCCCGGCAGGGATTTATTTTCTACTTCTCTTAAAATCCCAGCCAGAATCCTGCCTCCTTCTTTTATTATTTGAATTTCTCCTTTTGATTTAATTTTAACCATTTAAAGAATTTTAACAATTAAAAGAATTACACGCCAATGGCTTTTAAAACTTCCCTAAATACTTTGCTCACCGAACCGGCACCGGAAATCTCTTTTACTTTAAATCCTTTTTCTCTAAAAGATTCAATCAAAGGATACGTCCTTTCTTTATACTCCTTCAATCTTATCTTAATGGTCTCGGGACTATCAAGCCCTTTTCTTCTCATGAGTTTGGAGCCGTCCAAAGGACATTTAGTAAGGCGACTTGTTTCTTTATTGTAAATAATAGGATGGCGCATCAATCGACAGATTCTTCGATGACTATTTCTGTAAATGGACATTTCAGCGCTCAACTTTATCAAAACAAACTTAATGTTCTTTTTGCCATATAGCTTTTCCAATAAAGGAATAACAATTTTGGCTTCATCTAGAGTTCTGGGAGAACCTGCTAAAATTAGAGACTCATCTATCTCGTGTATCTTTCCTATTTTCTTCTTCATCAGCCCTATAAAAAAAGGAAGGCTGCACAAAGCACCCTTTTCCCATTTTTCTTTTTCGTCTTTCAAAAAATACTTTTTCCCCCCTACTTTTACAAAATCATCCTTGCCGCCTTCTTTAAAAGCATTCTCTATAATCTTGCTTGTTTCAAGGTAATAAAAACTCAATTTGTCAGCTAAAAGGTTGGCTTGCGTTCCTTTACCCGCTCCGGGAGGACCGAGCAGGATAACTACTATTTTTTCTTTTAACTGCTTCTTTGAAGATTTTTTAGAATTTTTCATATTCCCGCATTTGTAATTGAGCATTGATCTGACGGATTGTTTCCAAAACCACAGAAACCATAATCAACAAAGCGGTGCCTCCAATAAAGAACCCGAAAACGGTCACTCCGGTTATCCCTCCGATAATTGAAGGCATAACGGCAATGCTCCCTAAAAACAAAGCTCCGATTATTAAAACACGATTTAAAATGTAGTTTATAAAATGAGCTGTGGAATCTCCGGGCCTAATACCGGGAACAAAACCGCCCATTTTCTGAAGATTACTCGCTATGGAATGAGGATCAAACGTAACGGCAGTATAGAAATAAGTAAACAAGAATACCAGAGCGAAGTATGCTATTCCGTAAAACCACGGATTTGCAAAGAACGCCCCTACAGCCAAAGCAATACTTCCTACAATTCCCCCGCTGCCGGAAAGAAAGTTTGCAATCATTCCCGGCAAAAGCATGATAGATAAGGCAAAAATGATGGGAATTACTCCTGCAGGATTAACGCTCAAAGGCAGATATGTTGAAACTCCCCCGTACATTTTTCTCCCTTTCACTCTCTTGGCATAAGAAACCGGAATATTCCTTCTCCCTTCATTAATTAAGACAACTCCGGAGATAATGATTAAAGACATCGCCAGAAAGAGAACATATGAAGGGATTTGACTGGGATCCCATTTTATTAAAATCTCACGCATGTTCACGGGGGCACGAGCGACAATTCCGGCAAAAATCAAAAGAGAAACTCCATTCCCAATCCCCCTTTCGGTAATTAATTCCCCAATCCACATCAAGAAAACCGTTCCCGCAGTAACAGTCACAATTGAAGAAAGCATGATCATGGGAGTTATGCTTCCAATAGCTCCCTGTCTCTGAAATAAAGAAAGCATTGCATATCCCTGAAGTATTGCTAAAGGTATAGTAAGCAGTCTTCCGTATTGGTTAAACTTGCGTTTTCCTTCCTCGCCTTCCTCCTTATATAGCTTTTCAAGCTGAGGGAAAATCATGGTAAGAAGCTGCATTATAATAATACCGGTAATGTAAGGACCCAATCCAAGCATTATAATGGAAAGCTTTTCAAGGCTTCCTCCGGTAAACATATTTAAAAGTCCAAACATCTGAAACTGATCAAAAAAATCCTTAAGGTTTTCTATATTAATTCCGGGCATGGGAATATTGGCCATAACCCGAAAAACAACAAGCATTGACAGAACAAAGAATATTTTATTCCTCAACTCTTTAATTTTAAAAATCTGAATAAGTTTTTTAAGCCAAAGCATATCTTTTAACTTTTTATTTTACCTCCAGCTTTTTTAATAATGTCTTCTGCTTTTTTTGAAAATTGGCAACCTTCAAAATTCAAAGCCTTAGTTAACTTTCCTTTTGCCAAGATTTTAATCTTGGGCATCCTTCCTTTGATTTTAGAAGCTATTTTCTTTTCCAGCAACATTTCCGGACTCACTTTTTCTCCTGCTTCAAAATGTTTTTCTAAGATATCTAAATTTAAATTTAAGATCTTTTTCTTATTTCTGTATGTCGAACCAAACCTATATCCCCTTAGTTTAGGATATTTTTTAATAAGTTCCCTGATAATAGGCTGCATTCTATGGCCGGCTCTTGATTTCTGCCCTTTCATTCCTTTTCCCGAATAAGTGCCTTTCTTTCCGCCGCGGCCTATACGATTTCTCTTTTTCTGGCTATGAATTGGTTTAAGTTGATGCAACTGCATAAAAAATTCACTTCTTTTTACTTAAATCCTTTAATTTCTTCAACGCTTCTATGGTTGCATTAGCATTGTTTAGTTTGTTTCCGGTTCTTCCTATTATCTTCGAAGAGATATTCTTAATCCCACCCAGATCGCAGATAACTCGAACTACCCCGCCGGCAACCAAACCTCTTCCTTTCTGCTGAGGCCTTAAAAGGACTTTGGCTGAACCAAACTTAGCATAAATATCGTGAGGAATCGATTCTTCAACAATAGGAATCTCAATCAAGTTTTTCTTTGAAATTCTGGTTGCCTTTTCAATTGCCTTTGCCACATCACGGCCCGTAGCAGTTCCTACCCCCACTTTCCCTTTCCTATCTCCGCTAACCATCACAGCTCTGAACCTTATCTTTCTGCCGCCCGCTCTTGTATGAGCAACACGCGCCAAGTCCAAAAGCTTTGACTCATATCCATCGCTTGGTTTTGCATATCTATCTCTTCTTATATTTTTTTTCTCAAGCATAATTCTAACTTACGGGTTATACACCCTATTTGTTATTTAAAATTTTAACCCTCCTTCTCTGGCACCATCTGCAACTGCCTTTATTCTTCCATGATATTTCCACCCTCCTCTGTCAAAAATGACTTTTTCTGTTTTGTTTTTAAGAGCTTTTTCGGCAATAAGTTTTCCAACCTCATAAGCCAAAGCCACTTTGGTTGTCTTTGCGGGCTTTTTTGCTGACGATTTTACTTTTCCCATCTTTTCGTCACTCGCAGCAGCTAAGGTTTCGCCTTTTTCATCATTAATTAGCTGAGCATAAATATGCTTATTAGATCTGAAAACGCAAAGGCGAGGGACTTTTATCGTTCCGAATATTTTCGCTCTAACTTTTTTATGACGTCTGTATCTTTTTTCCTTTTTCCTTAACATAAGATTATTTTATCTTTTTAAGCCGTTTCACCTGCCGCTTTCTTGCCGACTTTTCTTCTGATTATCTCATCAACATATTTTATCCCCTTTCCCTTATATGGCTCTGGAGGCCTTACTTTCCTTATCTTTGCTGCTGTCTGGCCTACGAGCTGCTTGTTGATTCCTGAAATCGTAATAACATTCTTTTCCACCTTGAATTCTATTCCTTCAGGACATTGTATATTAACTAAATGGCTAAAACCAACTTTTAGAACTAAATCTTTTCCCTCCAGATTTGCCTTATAACCTATTCCATTTATTTCAAGTTTTTTCTCAAAACCGGAAACCACACCTTCGATAAGATTATTGATAAGGGCTCTGGTCAGTCCCCAGAAAGCATTTGTTCGCTTTGTGTCCAAATCGGGCCTGACAAATACCTTATTGTCTTCTATCTCAACCTTAATCTCTTTCCGAAATCCCTGAGATAATTGGCCTTTTGGACCTTTAACGGTTACCTTTCTCCCATCAATCTTTACTTCAACGCCGCCGGGTATTAATATTGGTTTTTTTCCTACTCGAGACATATTTTTACCAAATTTCACAGAGGATTTCTCCTCCAATCTTTTTCTTTTTAGCTTCTTTATTTGTCATTAAACCTCTTGAAGTTGAAACTATCGCTATCCCATAGCCATTTTTGACTTTGTATAGCTCATTATGTTTTTTGTAAATTCTCTGCCCGGGTTTTGAAATAACTTTAAGGCTGGAAATACGAGGTTCTTTCTCTTCATATTTCAAATGAATTTCAATCTTTCTTTTTGTCTTTTTAGCCGTTTTTTTAACTTCTCCAAAAAAACCCTCCCTCTCTATAATTTGGGCTAAACTGTATTTCAAATTTGAAAATGGAATAGAAACCATTTCCTTTTTAACGGCTTGTGCATTGCGTATTTGAGTTAGTGTGTCAGAAATTGGATCCATAAATTTAAAAATGTTTAAAATGAATGTTTACCAGCTTGATTTTTTAACACCGGGTATCAAACCATTATTCGCCATCTCCCTAAAACATATTCTGCATAATCCAAACTTTCTCATATATCCTCTTTTCCTCCCGCACTTAAAACAGCGTCGGACAATTCGAGTTGAATATTTTGGCTTTTTATTTGATTTTGAAATTTGTGCCTTTGTAGCCATATTGCTGAATAAATTAGTGCTTTATTGGAAACCCTGACAATTCAAGCAATCTTAATCCTTCTTTCCTGGTTTTAGCGGTTGTTGTCATGGTAATTTCCAAACCGAAAATAGATTTTAATTTTTCCGGAGAAATCTCAGGAAAACAGATATGCTCTTTAACGCCTATGGTCAAATTTCCTCTTTCATCAACTGAGCTTGCTTTAATGCCGCGAAAATCTCTGGTTCTGGGAATGCTGATATGTATTAACCTTTCAAGAAAATCATACATCTTTTGTCTTCTTAAAGTAACGCATGCTCCTATGGGAACTCCTTCTCTAGTTTTAAAGCTAGCAATAGACTTCTTTGCCTTCGTCTGCACAGCACGCTGCCCCGATATTGAGCCCATATCCTTTAAAATATCTTCAACCATCTTTTCTTTCTCTTTTCCTTTTTGATCAACAGACAATCTTCCAAAACTTGTATTAATGGTGACTTTTTCTATCTTAGGCACGGCCATAGAATTTTTGTAACCAAACTCTTTCATCATAGCAGGGATGATTTCCTTCTTATGTTTTTCTTTCAAGTGAATGATACTCATTTTATTATATTTCTTCTGTGCTATATTTCTTTGCCGCACTTTTTACAAATCCTAATTTTTAAACTTTTTTTACCCTTTTCTCGAGGAACAATCTTGTATTCTATTCTTGTCGGTTTTGAACAATTCTTGCAAATCAATTTAATATTTGAAACGTTGATAGGAGCCGGCATTTGGACAATCTGTCCTTTTTCTCCAGACTTTTTCGGCCTGACATGTTTCTTCACCATATTAATACTCTCCACCGTCAAGCGGTTTTCTTTGGGAAACGTTTTAAGAACCTTTCCGGTTCTGCCCCGATCTTTTCCTGAAATTATTAAAACTTTATCGTCTTTGCGTATTTTCATATTAGTTCTTCTGCAAGTCCTGCAATTTTATCAAATCCTTTCTCTTTTAATTCCCTGGGGATAGAACCTGAAATTCTGTTTCCTTTGGGATTCTTGGTTTTTCCTTCTAGTATAACGGCTGAATTCTCATCAAAACGAATATATGTGCCGTCCTTCCTGCGATATGCCTTTTTCTGCCTTACCACCACCGCCCTAACGACATCATGTTTTTTTACCGGCTTTCTCGGTTCAGCTTCTTTAACGGCAGCCACTATGGTGTCGCCAATCTGAGCATAACGCCTTCTGCTTCCTCCCAATACCTTAAAACACTGAATAATTTTTGCTCCAGTATTGTCAATTACCTTTAACATTGTTTGCGCCTGAATCATAAAAGCTTAAAGTAAATATTTATAGTTTCTTTATTACTTTCCAACATTTTTCTTTCGACAGGGGCCTGCATTCTTCAATCACTACTTTATCTCCAACATGAAACCCTCCCTTTTCGTCATGAGCTTTATATCTTTTGTTTACCTTGTATCTCTTCTTGTATTTTGGATGCTGTTTTATGCGTTCAACATCAACTACAACCGTTTTTTCCATCTTATCTGAAACAACTTTTCCAGTTAATTTTCTCTTTGACATATTTCAAATTATTTAGATTTATTTTGTTTTTGATTTTCGTTTAATATCGTTATTATCTGAGCAATATCTTTTCTGGTGCTTCTTATCTCCCTAACATTCTTAACTTTTCCCGAAGCCAAATCAAATTTAAAGAGGCGAAGTTTCTCTCTTTTTTCAGCCAGTAAATTCTGAAGATCTTTTTGTTTTTTTCCTTTTAATTCTTTTATTTCCATAGAAGCAGATTTATCTTTTTATAAAAATTGTCTTAATGGGAAATTTCGTTGACGCTTTTTTAAAAGCTTCTCTCGCTATTTTTTCACTTATTCCTTCAAGCTCAAAAATGATTCTACCAGGCTTTATGGAAAAGACATAATGCGACACAGCCCCTTTTCCACCTCCCATAGGAACTTCTGTTCCTTTCTTTGTAACGGGCTTGTCGGTAAAAACTCTTATCCATAATTTTCCTCCTTTTTTTAGATATCTGATAATGCAGCGCCTGGCTGCTTCTATCTGACGGGCATTTATCCATTTAGACTCAACTGCTTTTAACCCAAAAGAGCCAAAAGCAATATCCGCTCCCCTGCTTTCAATTCTTTTGTTTCTTTGCCTTCCTTTGTGCCATTTCCTATGTTTAATTTTTTTAGGCATCATTAAAGCCATAATCAAAAAATATTAAAAATTAATCAAATTGCTCTCCTTTAAAAATCCAAACCTTTATGCCGATAATTCCGTAAGAGCAGTGCGCTTCTCCGAAACCGTAATTAATATTTGATCTAATCGTTTGGCGCGGCATCCTTCCGGAACTGACCCATTCCCTTCTTGAGATTTCGGCCCCGTTCAATCTTCCTGCAATTTCTATTCTTGCTCCTTCAACTCCTTTCATTAGAATAATCTTTTCTAATGCCTGCTTTATAACTTTTCTGAAATTCATTCTTCTTTCAAGCCGCTGCGCAATCCATCCTATAACTAAATTTGGATTTGACCAAATATCTCTTATCTCCTTTATCTCAATCTTTAATGCCGGGAAAGCGCCTTTTTTAGATTTTTCTGGTTCATTTAATGCTTTCAAAAGCTCTTTCTGCAAGTTTTTCCTGATTTCTTCAACTCCCGAGCCCCCTCTTCCAATTATTAATCCGGGCCTGGAGCTTGAAACAATAATTTTAATCTTTTCAGAAAACCTTTCTATTCCAATTTCCTCAAGGCCGCAGTCCTTAAGCCTTTTCTTTAAAAAATTTCTAATTATTAAATCCTGCTTTAAAAATTCAGGAAAATTTTTATTATAAAAACCCTTTGACCCCCAATCGGACATCTCTTTAATTCTGAAAGCTTTTGGATGAACTTTATGTGTCAT
>CAZKKG010000007.1:6902-8628 GCA_964553275.1 uncultured Candidatus Saccharibacteria bacterium | reverse complement strand
GCCGCTCTTTTAACAGTAAAACTCAAAACGGCCTGAGCTTCCTCAACTGTTTTCCCTCTTACCAAATCTGCAACTAATCTTACTTTTCTGGGTGCTATTCTAAGATTTCCCAATTTTGCTTTAGCTTCCATATTATTTATCTGATTTCTTTTCTAACTCCTTTTGCATTTTTCCTCCGTGCCTTACAAATTTTGTAGTCGGAGAAAATTCACCTAATTTGTGGCCTACCATATCTTCCGTTACATAAACCGGAATATGCTCCTTGCCATTATGGACTCCGAAGGTAAAGCCAATCATTTCCGGACTAATGACGCAGGCCCGGCTCCAGGTTTTAATAATGGTTTTGGATCCCGATTTAAGACCTTTAATCTTCTTTAACAGCTTTTGGTCTACAAAAGGACCTTTTTTCAAACTTCTTGTCATAATTTTACTTTTTTCTTCTTTTAACGATAAATTTATCCGTCCATTTCTTTTTTCTGGTTCTTACTCCTAAGGCAGGCTTGCCCCAAGGAGTTTTCGGATAAGGCATGCCGATAGGGGCTCTTCCTTCTCCTCCTCCATGAGGATGGTCGCAGGGATTCATAGCTGACCCCCTTACCGTCGGTCTCTTTCCTCTATAGCGGTTCTTTCCTGCTTTTCCAAGTTTAGCATATTTATGTTCCGGTCTGGACAGCACACCAACAGAAGCAAAACATTCTCCTCTCACTTTTCTGGTTTCACTTGAAGGTAAAATTAAATGGGCAAATCCTCCTTCATGAGCCAGAACTTTGGCAGCCGTTCCTGCTCCTTTTACTAATTTGCCGCCCCGGTTAGGCTCAAGCTCCACATTGTATACCATTGTTCCAACGGGAACATGCTTTACTTTCATTCTGTTTCCGGTAAGAATTTCTCCTTTTTCTGAACAAATAAAATTGTCTCCTACCTTTAAGTCTTGCGGCAAAAGACGATATCTTTTTTCTCCATCTTCATATTCTAAAAGCATGATAAAGGAAGAACGGTAAGGATCATATTCCAAAGCAATAACCTTGGCAGGAATATTAATCTTTTTCTGTCCAAAATCAATAATTCTGTAAAGCCTCTTTGCTCCTCCTCCCCTGTGTCTTACGGTAATTCTTCCTGACTTTCCCCTTCCTCCCGTTTTCTTCAACGAAACAAGCAGTCTCTTCTCGGGCTTTTTTTTACTCAACATGGAAAAATCCTCTTTTGTCATTCCTCTTTGTCCCGGCGTTGTTGGTTTATAGTATTTCATAACCTTATCTTGGCAATATTTCTATTTTTTGTCCTTTTTTTATTCTGACAATCGCTTTTCTATACCCTTTAGTCCATCCTTTAATCTTGCCCAATCTTCTTTTTCTTCCTTTAATCGTTATCACCCTGACAGAAACCACATCTACTCCATAGAGCTCCTCTACCACTCTCTTAATCTCCTTTTTATTGGAATTGGACGAAACCTTAAAAACGTATTGACCGTTTTCCGTTAAAATGGTTGCCTTTTCAGTAACATGAGCAGGCCCCAAAACCCTATAAGCTGTTCTTGAAATTCTCTTTTGCTCCAAAACACTCTTCCTCTCAGAGCCTTTTCCTGTCTTTTTCTTTGCTGGCACCTTTTCTTCTTCCTGCTCTATCCTTTTTTCTACGGATTTCTTCTCAGAGCTTTTTTCTTCCTTCTTCTTTAAGGGTTTCTTTTCAACTTTTCCTTTATTTTTTTTAAAAATATCAAATATGG
>CAZKKG010000007.1:0-6802 GCA_964553275.1 uncultured Candidatus Saccharibacteria bacterium | reverse complement strand
CCTTTTTCTTAGTTTCTTTTTTCTGAATTTTCTTTTCTTTAACTTCTTTTGGCTTTTTCTTTTCAACAATCGGCTTTTTGTCCTCAATATCCTCTGTTTTGTCTTTGGCAAAAACTTCCTCAATCTTCTTTACTGACGGTTTCAACATTAATATATGTTTGAAGGATAATAAGCTTAAAACATTTAAATCTTGAGCTTGAATAGTTTTGGTTTTATAAATGTTTCTTGAAGCTAAGATTAGTTTTTTGTCATTCTCTGCCAAAACAATTAAGACGCTTTCATTTTTAAAAGGAAACTTTTCTAAAACCTGGTTCATTAATTTCGTTTTGGGTTTTTCAAGTTCTATTTTATCCAATATTGTTAAAAAGTTTTCTTTTGCTTTCAAAGATAAGGTTTGGAAAAGCGCTTTTCTTCTCATTTTTTTCGGAACGATCTTCTTGAAATTCCTTTCTTTGGTAGGCCCGAACGTAACCCCGCCCCCTTTCCATATGGGAGAACGAATCGAACCGGCCCTTGCTCTTCCCGTACCCTTCTGCTTCCAGGGCTTTTTCCCTCCGCCTCTTACATCTCCTCTCCCTTTAGTATGAGCAATATTCTTCCTTTGGTTTGACGCTTGAGAAACAGCAACTTGATGCACCAAGTCGGGATTAAATTTCAAACCGAAAATTGTAGAGGGTAATCTCATCTTTTCAACTTCTTCTCCTTTTTGGTTATAAACTTTAAAAAGCATAATTTTATCCTCTAATTTCTAAAAGTCCGCCTCTTTTACCAGGCACTGCTCCCTCTAACGCTAGAATGTTGTTCTCACAATCAACTTTAACTATTTTTAAATTCTTAACCGTTTTTCTTTGAGTACCCATTCTGCCAGGCATCCTCTTCCCTTTGATAACTCTTTCAGGGAAAGAAGATCCTATAGAACCTATGGTTCTGTGTTCGTGTTTTACTCCGTGACTGGCGCTTTTTCCTGCAAAACCCCATCTTTTAACTCCTCCCTGGAACCCCTTTCCTTTGCTAACACCTGAAACTTTTACTTTTTCTCCTTCTTTAAAAACAGAAACATCTATTTTATCTCCCACTTTTAATTCGCCGGTTGGTGAATCTTCAAATTCTTTTAAAACCTTAAAGGGTTTCTTTGCTGATGTTTTTTTAATCTTCTTTTCCTTCTCTATTCTCTCATAACCAACCTGAAAGGCCTTATACCCGTCATCCTCTTCGGTTTTAATCTGGGTAACCTCGCAAGGCCCTGCTTCAATCAAAGTTACGGGAATGACATCTCCCTGTTCATTAAAAATTTGGGACATACCTAATTTTCTACCTAAAATGAATTTCATAACATCATTAATTTACGCTAATGGTAGCTGATTTACGCAGATAACATAAAATCGAGCATAGCCCGATTTCATCCATGACTATTTAAATAAATTCTAAGTTTTTAAAAGTTAATCATTAACATTTTAATTTAAGAAAGTAAATAGTCATATCAGTGAAAATCGGTCAAAAATCCGCAGTAATCAGATATCTCTACATCTTTATTTCAACATCAACCCCCGCAGGCAAATTTAAATTAGTCAAAGCATCAATTATCTTTGAATTGGGATTTATAATCTCAATTAATCTTTTGTGGATTCTCATTTCAAATTGTTCACGGCTATCTTTATGAACAAAAGTTGATCTATTGACCGTATATTTCTGAATCTCCGTAGGAAGAGGCACGGGTCCCATTACTTCCGATCCATAACGCAAAACTGTCTCAACAATTTGCCGAGCACTATTGTCAATTAATTTATGATCGTAAGATCTCAACTTAATGCGAATTTTAGATTTAACTTCTGTTTCTACAGATTCTTTCTTTTTAACGGGCATCTCTATATATGTTTTTACATGCCGTGCACCGTATAAGATTATGCACGATACACTCTTACTTTATTACTTTTGTTACTACTCCTGCCCCAACAGTTTTGCCTCCTTCTCTGATAGCAAACCTTTGCTTCTCTTCCATGGCAATGGGAGCAATTAATTTAACCTTTAAATTAACCGTATCGCCGGGCATTACCATCTCCGTCCCTTCGGACAATGTTACGTCTGCCGTAATGTCAGTGGTTCTAAAATAGAACTGAGGCTTGTATCCGGTAAAGAATGGTGTGTGACGACCTCCTTCTTCCTTGGTTAAAATATATACTTCTGCTTCAAATTCGGTATGAGGAGTAATGGAACCTGGTTTTGCCAAAACTTGACCTCTTTCTATATCCTCTTTCTTAAGACCTCTCAAGAGAATTCCTACATTATCGCCTGCTATTCCTTCGTCAAGCATCTTATTAAACATTTCAACGCTGACAACGATAGTTTTCTGAGTTGGTCTAATTCCAATTACTTCCACTTCTTCGTTTGGTTTAATAATACCTCTATCAATTCTTCCCGTAGCAACGGTCCCTCTGCCTGCAATTGAAAAAACATCTTCAACAGCCATTAAAAACGGTTTATCAGTTTCTCTTTTCGGTTCCGGAATAAATTCATCCACTGCTTTTAGTAAGTCAACGACTGGTTTGGCTGATTCATCATCAATAGAACCTACCTCTGATGCTTTGAGAGCAGAACCCCTGATAATAGGAGTTTCATCACCGGGATACTCGTATTTTTTCAAAAGTTCCCTAATTTCAGATTCAACCAAATCAATCATTTCAGGATCGTCTACGGTGTCGCATTTGTTTAAAAACACTACCAATGCAGGTAATCCTACTTGCCTTGCCAAAAGAATGTGCTCTCTTGTCTGAGGCATAGGTCCGTCTGCGGCGGAAACTACCAAGATAGCCCCATCCATTTGGGCTGCCCCGGTAATCATATTTTTAATGTAGTCAGCATGTCCCGGACAATCAATAAAGGCATAGTGGCGACTATCGGTCTCAAACTCGGTGTGGCTGATGTTAATAGTCAAACCACGCATCTTTTCTTCAGGTGCAGAATCGATCTCTGAAACAGATTTTCTAGATCCTTTTAATCCCTTAAGTTCGGTTGCCTTAAGGATGGCCGCTGTTAAAGTGGTCTTACCGTGGTCAACATGACCGATTGTACCAATATTGAGGTGGGCCTTTCCTCTTACAAACTTTTCTTTTTCAGCCATAAAACATATACTCATCTGCAATATTACTCGAATACTCCTTAATTGGGATAATTCGAATATTACTTACAGATTGGTATTTTACTTTAAATTTTTTTTAAACGGACACTTATTATTTTATTCGAATTAGAATAAAAGTCAATGTTTGTTATAGCACTAAAAGGGTAAATCTTCAACTTTTAGGTCTTCCTCTTCCAATTCTGCAGGAACCTTTTGCTCTTCTTCCTCATTATGAGGAGAAGGAAAAAGTTTGCCGGATTTTTCCTTTTGAACCTTTTCAAGGTATTCTTCAAAACTCATAATTACCATTACGGGCTTTCCATCCTCAATTATAATAATCTTTCCTTTCTCATTTTCAATTAATTGTCTTATTTCACTGATATTCATGTTATCATTATATCCTTTTTTAGCTTAAAGTCAAGCCGGAGCAAAACTTAACGTCTTTTACCTTCAATTATCTCTTGCGTTATGTTTTGAGGAACCGGTTCGTAATGGTCAAATTCCATGGTAAAAGTTCCTCTTCCCGCGGTCAACGAACGCAAGGAAGTTGCATAACCGAACATTTCTGCCAAAGGAACTTTTGCATCAATTATTTTGAGATTCATCCTGTCATCCGTCTTTTCTATCCTTCCCCTTCTTGACATTAAATCTCCGGTTACATCGCCAAAGAACCCTGAAGGTATCGTTACCTCTATTTTCATTAAGGGTTCAAGTAAAATTATTTTTGCTCTTATTGCAGCTTCTTTAAATGCTATGGAAGCTGCAATCTTAAAGGCAATTTCCGATGAATCAACGTCATGAAAAGAACCGTCATACAAAGTAGTTTTTACGTCAACCACGGGATATCCTGCCAGGACTCCCTTATCCATGGCTTCCTTCACTCCCTTTCCAACTGCAGGAATAAACTCTTGAGGAATGGTTCCTCCTTTAATCTTATTAACGAATTCAAAACCTTCGCCTCTTTCTTTAGGTTCTACCTTCAACCATACATGACCGTATTGGCCTCTTCCTCCAGACTGCCTGATGTATTTTCCTTCGGCTTCCGCCAACTGAAGTACAGTTTCTTTATATGCAACCTGGGGCCTTCCTACATCAGCTTCAACTTTAAATTCTCTCTTCATTCTGTCTATAAGGACATCCAAGTGAAGCTCTCCCATCCCTGAAATGATTACTTCTCCCGTCTCCTCATCCGTCTTTATTTTAAAAGTAGGATCCTCATCTGCAAGCTTTTTCAAGGCAATACCCATCTTTTCCTGGTCTGCTTTTGTTTTAGGTTCAATTCTAATAGAAATCACGGGTTCGGGGAAAATAATCTTTTCAAGAAGTATAGGATGTTTTTCGTCGCATAAAGTGTGTCCTGTGGTTGTATTCTTGAGCCCTACAGTTGCTGCAATATCTCCGGTGAAAAGCTCGTCAACTTCTTCCCTTTCTGCTGAATGCATCCTTAAAATGCGCCCGATTCTTTCTTTCTCTTTGGTGTTAACGTTTAAAACATAGGAACCCTTTTTTAAAGTGCCTGAATATACCCTGAAATAGGTTAAGGTGCCAACGTAGGGATCCGTTGCGATTTTAAAAGCTAAAGCAGAAAATGGTTCTGCGTCATCCGATTTTCTTTCAAGAATATCTCCCGTTCTCGGATCCGTACCTTGAACCGCAGGCAAATCAACAGGATTTGGAAGATAGTATATAACCGCATCCAATAAAAGCTGCACTCCTTTATTCTTTAAAGCCGAACCGCAGAAAACGGGAATTAATTTATAATCGATGGTTGCTTTTCTTAAAACTCTCCTTAGGTCTTCTGCCGGAATATCTTCATTTGATAAAAACCTCTCAAGAAGGTCGTGGTCTTCCGCGGCAATCTTTTCAATCAATTTTGATCTCCATTGTTTTGCCTCTTCCAGCAAGTTTTCAGGAATCTCTTCTTTTTTTACGTTCTGGCCATGATCCCCTTCAAACTTAAAAGCTTTCATCGTCAGAAGATCAATCACCCCTTCAAAATTATCCTCAAGCCCTATGGGTATCTGAGTTACAACGGCCAAAGGAGACAGCTTTTCTAATATAGAATTGAAACTATTTTCAAAAGAAGCTCCGGTTCTGTCAAGCTTATTTATAAAGCAGATTCTTGGAACTTTAAATTTATCGGCCTGCCTCCAGACCGTTTCTGACTGGGGCTCCACTCCGGCAACTCCGTCAAAAACAACTACTGCTCCATCCAAAACCCTCAAAGACCTTTGGACTTCAACAGTAAAATCAATATGGCCCGGCGTATCAATAATATTTATACGATATTCGTTCTCTTTTTTAATTCGGTCCAATTCTTCTTTTTCTACTCCTTCGGGAATAAGTTCCGTGGGAACCCAAAAACAGGTAGTAGCAGCTGAAGTAATGGTAATTCCCCTTTCTCTCTCCTGTTCCATCCAATCCATAATGGCCTGGCCATCATGGACCTCTCCTATCTTATGAGAAATACCGGTGTAAAATAAAACGCGCTCAGATACTGTTGTTTTTCCTGCATCAATGTGAGCGATAATACCTATGTCGCGAACTCTTTTTATTGGATACTTTCTCGGCATAATATTCTTTTCAATTTAGGCAAAATGGGCAAAAGCTCTGTTTGCTTCCGCCATTCTGTGAGCGTCTTCCTTTTTTTTAATTGCAGTCCCTGTATTGTTGTAAGCATTAATTAATTCCTCTGCTAATTTTTCCTTCATAGGTTTTCCTTTCTTAGATTTTGCAGCTGAAATTATCCATCTCATAGCCAGGCTTATTCTTCTCTTGCCTTTTACTTCTTTCGGAACCTGATAGGTTGCACCTCCTATCCTTTTTGGCCTTACCTCCAAAAGCGGAGAAACATTCTCAATTGCTTTCTCAAAAACATCAACAGGCCCTTTCTTAACCTTTTCTTTAATAATATCAAAACTTCCGTAAACGATTTTTTCTGCAACGGTTTTCTTGCCGCACCTCATAATGTGATTGATAAAATCCCCAACCAAAACATTGTCATAAATTGCATCAGGCACGCTCTCTCTGTTTTTTATTTTTTTTCTCCTGGCCATAGACTAGGTATTAGGTATTAGGATTTAATTAATAATTAGTAATTAGTTATTAGTCATTGGTTATTTTATTTCTTCTCTTTCTTTGTCCCGTATTTCGATCTTCCTTGCTTTTTCTTCTCCACTCCTCCCGTATCCAAAACTCCTCTTACAACATGATATCTCACTCCCGGTAAATCCTTCACTCTTCCTCCTCTGATTATAATCACGGAATGCTCCTGCAAGTTATGTCCTTCTCCCGGGATATAGGCAGTAACCTCCATACCGTTAGTGAGTTTTACTCTTGCCACTTTCCTCAGGGCAGAGTTGGGTTTCTTTGGGGTAACCGTAAAAACTTTCAAGCAAACTCCCCTCTTGAAAGAAGATGCATAATTCACGGGCCTGTTTTTAAGTACGTTAAAACCAAAAGTCAAAGCAGGTGATTTCGGCTTCTTTTTCGCTTTTTTTCGACCCTTCTTTATCAATTGATGAATGGTTGGCATATTTTTATTTTGATTTTTAAAATAAAGAAAACTTTTTTTCCTGCAGCTTTTGGAGTCGTTTCTATCCTTATTTTTTCTTTTATTTTTTATTTAAAAATCCGTTTCTTAATTTAACAAAATTTGAAACAAAAGTCAACAATTATTTTAATGAA
>CAZKKG010000006.1:0-27039 GCA_964553275.1 uncultured Candidatus Saccharibacteria bacterium | reverse complement strand
TTAGAACATTATATCCTCTTCGGCTCTTTTGTAATTATGGATATCTTCGGGAGAGAACCAAAATTTCAGTTCGTGTTCTGCTTCTTCCTGATTTTCAGAAGCATGAATAAGGTTATGTATCCCTCTTTTGTCGCAATTAGCAACAGTTGGATCATCAACCGAAAAATCACCTCTTATGGTTCCTATGTCAGCTTGAGAAGGAATCGTAGACCCAACAATCTTTCTTACCATATCAATGGCATGAATTCCCTTAACAGCCATTTTTACTATGGGGCCCGAGGTTAGATAGTCTATAAGCCACCCCCTCGCACTCCTGCCTATTTCCAAAGCATCTTCGCTGCCAAGTTCCTTTTTAGCATCAAGCTCATGTCTTCTATAGGATTCTAAAGCTTTTTCTCCCAATCTTTTAATCCAGGTTTCGTCTTTGGGGTAATGCCCATCTATTTGTTCTTTTGATGCCTGGACCATTTCAAGAGCAGTAATCTTTAATCCTCTTTTCTCAATTCTAGAGATCACCTCTCCTATTAACCCTCTTTTAACTCCGTCGGGCTTAATTAAAACTAATGTCTTTTCTTCTTTTGGATTATTTATCATATGCTTATTTATATCATCAAGTTTCAAAATGAACAAATATGCTTAATTTTTCACGAAACATTCTTCACCATTGCTCAATATTTTAACATCACCAATTAAATCGGTTCTTAAAACCTTAATGCCTTCAAGGTTTTGCAATACCTCCTCATGGGGATGTTTGTAAGGATTGTCCTTGCCGCATTGTATCACAGCAATATCCGGAGAAACTTCTTTAATAAAATTTTCCCCGGTTGAAGTTTTACTGCCATGATGCCCCACTTTTAAAACATCAGAATCAATCTCAAATTCCTTTTCGACAATATTCTCCTCTATTTTTTTAGAAACATCTCCCGTGAATAAAAAAGAGCTTTCTTCAAAAACTAATCTTGCGACTATTGAAGTATCATTAATGTTTTTTGCCTCTACTTGATCTAAGCTTTCAAAAGGATAAAGAATATCAATAAAGAAGGAACTCTCTTGAGCTGAAATCCTCTGACCGCTTTCTGCAATATATATCCTTGCCCCCTCCTCTTCTAAAATCCTTTTCCATTCTTCATATTCTGCCCCTTCTCTTACAACTCCTGTCCATAAGACATTTTCAACTTCATATCTTTTCAAAACCTCAATCAATCCTCGCATATGATCACGTTCGGGATGAGTCAAAACAACAAGATCAATAGTTCTGTCCCAAGAAGGTATTTCCCTTGCAAGTTTTTCTAGAATGCTATTGTCCGGTCCCCCGTCAATCAGAATCTGATGCATTTCTCTACTTTCAATGAAAATAGCGTCTCCCTGTCCAACATCAAAAAAAGTAACTTCTAGAAATTCTTTTCCATTTACTCTTAAAACCTCTCTCCAAGCTAGGATATTAAATAAAACTAAAAGAATTAAAATTACAAAAACCAATTTCCCGGCATTATTTCTCATATTCTTTCAATATAGCACTTTAAAATACTTAAGACCGCAAAAAGCAGTCTTAAGTAAAGATAATTAAATATCTGGAAATTTCCAAATTCTTAACTAAAGGTTAAACTAGGCTTTGCCAAGAATCCTAAACATCTTGGTTCCGCAAACCGGACAAGTTCCAGTCGCAGCTCTTCTTTTAACATTGCCTTTACCTTTCATAGTTACTTCTTTAGGGTCATTCATCACTTGTTTTTTTCTACATTTTACGCAATAAGCAGTAAGTTCTTCAGCCATAATAAATTATCGAATTTAATTTACGACCTTTGTGAAAGCTTTTCCTTTAATTATTATACTCTAAATTAAGCAAAAACAACAACAGAATCTTAAACAACCAATAGATTTGCAATATTATATACCTAAAAATCGTTGCCTGCAAATCTTTTTAACAAGTGAGGTGAAAAATGGCAGCCGTTTTCTTCTCTGAGCAAAGCTTATTAAACTCTTCCTTAACATCCTGAGTCTTTCCTTCTATTAATTCAACTCCCTTTTCTTTAATGAAATCCCTTGCCTCTTGGCTTAAGCTTGCTACAGCTGACTCTCCCTTACCGATTATCACTAGTTCCGCTCCTTCTTTAAATAGATATTCCATTTCTCCTCTGGTAAAGATATGACTTCTCTTTCTTTCCTTTATCTCCCCCGAAGGAAGAATATAGACGTCATCAGTATAGGTTTTTCCCCCTATAACAATAGAGCCAAAATTATAGGAGTCTATTTTTAACATAATTAAAGTGATTTTAGAACCTTAAAATCTTCTTTTAAAGTCCCCTTCATATTTATATTGTAAGTTGCAACTGCAGGATGATAAAGAGGAATTATTTTCAAGCCCTTTTCCGAGCCAAAGTATCTTATCTTACTGCTGTAGTTTTCCTCGTCTTCTTTATTGTCCAAACTCAGAAGGGAGATTTGTTCGGGTTTTTTAAAAACTTCAAAAACTTTACCGTGAATTTTTGAAATTCCCTGGACTTTCTCTCCCAATCCATACTTTTCCATAATAAAAGCGGTTGAATAGTTTCCTAAAGTACAGATAACTTCTGGCTGAATAATCTCTATCTGTTTCAATAAAAATGGCGTGCAGGCTTCAATTTCTTCTTTCTGGGGATTTCTGTTTTGAGGCGGGCGACATTTTAAAATGTTTGCAACGTATACATCTTCTCTTTTTATGCCGATTGATTCTAAAAGTTCGTCTAAAATTTTACCTGCCCTGCCAACAAAAGGTTCTCCTTTTATATCTTCCCAACGCCCCGGAGCTTCTGAAATAATCATTAATTTAGCATTTACTGATCCGGTTCCAAAAACTACTTTTGTTCGTGTTCTATACAGTGGACAACGCCAACATTTTTCCACCTCCTTTTTAAGTTCGTTAAGTAGTTGAGTTTTGTTCATTAAATTATTTCAATTTCGAAGATATAAATTGACCTGTTATTTTAGAGTGGTGGATCAGATTCTTTTTTATACACACATATCGCCACTTACTCATACATTCTTTAGAACAAATCGGTTGACTGTTAAGTTTAAACCACCACTTTGGTCTATATATTTCTTTTCCACAAATAACACACTTTACAATTTTCCCAGTCCATCTTGCCTTAGTCCTACAATACTTAGAACAATACTTTTTGAAACGTCCTCCGTATTGTTTAAACTGCTTATGACAAATTGGACATTCTTTAATTATAACTTTCTTCTTTTTTTTCTCAGGCAACCTTACTTCTGTTTTTTCTAACCATCTGAAAATCGTTGATGAATGAACTCCTAACATCTCGGCAATTTCTTTTCCAGTGTGTTTTTCATCTATAAGCAATTTCTGTAACAATTCTCGCATTGGTAATTTATGTTTTTTCTCTACTTCTCTGTATTTTTTTGATCCACTCAAAACCTCTTTGTAGATTTCCCTTGCTTCTATTTGTTTTTTATATTTTCTTTGTAGAAATAAATCGTTTTCTTTTAAATCGTCATATAGAAATTTAATAATCTTAAATGCATTTTGACTATACCATTCAATCCCATATGTTATAGAAACTTTACCCTTTTTAGTTACTTTTCTCCTAACTCTAAGATTGTCTGTAGTTAAAGAAAGAACCTCCTTGAACTTCTCTGTTAATCCTTCTAAGAATCTATAGCTCCCGTTAGAAAATCCTACTGATATTTCTGTTCTTGCTTTTCTTGTCACAACCCAGCCATCTCCATCTAAAAACCCTCTAATGAAATCCCTAAGCAATACCATGGGAATATCTGGAAATTGACAAGTTCTAGTTTTATTCGGAGTAACTCCTAATTTCTGAATATCTTGTAAAATGACTGGATTAGAAATTCTTAGTCGAACCGAATTCTTTCTCTTTTTAATCGGATAATCTGAGTCCATCGCCCTATTTATTTCTCTCAATAATTCAATATCATCCTTTAAATCCCAAGAAAGTGAAACATAATGAATATTTCCATCAGCAAAAGTAAAACCTAAAATGTAAGCCATTTGAGAATTCCAATTTTTAAAGAAGTTTTGATTAACTTTATACTTAAATCTATTTGAATTAATAAAAGGAGTTTTCCTAGTATAAAGTTGCATGGTTCTTGTATTTTATCTTTTCCATCTCGTTCATGTATTTAAAAATCCGTTAACAATTAACTTTATTGCCTCTGCTTCGTTAAATCCTCTCATCCTCAGATAGCTTAATTGGTCTTCGGAAATTCTCCCTACTGAAGCTTCATGGGTAATCTGAGCTTCTCTGTTATTGCAAACCAAACTTGGTTTGAGCACAATACTCGAACCTTTTTTTATGAGCAGTCCTTGGCAATCTAGATGTCCTTTGCTCGGAGCATCAGCCCTTATTTCAGAATGAGCTAAAACCTTGCTTTTTTCTTCTACAGCCATCCTTAATTGAATCTGTCCCGAGGACCCCTTTCCTTTTAAAATTAGATTGTCTTTGATGCTTCCTTGAGCTGAATCAAAAACCCCTTTTAACTTAAAGTCACAGCTAGCTCCTTTGAGAGCGGTTATCTCATTTTCCACATTAAACTTTCCCGCACTTGAAAGAACATTAAAGAGATATGAAAGGTGAGATTTCTTTTCTAACAGAAAACTGTAATTTGTTTCTAAGACATCTCCCTTTCCCCAAGAATGAGAATGCCTGTAATTAAGAGAGGCTCCTTCTTTTAAAATGATCTTGCCTTGGGCTTTATGAGCTCCGCATAAGGTCTTTTTAAGAGAAGCACAGCTTCCCACAAGACAGATTTTCAATCCCTTCTCTATAACTACAAGATTTTGGAGATTTTGCTTGGTATCAGGCGAAGCTAAGAGCAAACAGCTCATTAAGGGAAAGTCAATTTGTTTTTTAATCCAAATAAAATACCCTTCAACGGGTTTTGAAGAGAAATATTTCTTTGTCCAGGCATACTTTTCCCAGGCCTCTCCGGAAACAAGAAGTTCTGCTCCTCTGACTCCGATAAGGTTTACCACCTTATGATCTATTTGAAAGTAATGCGCTTTTTTCCCTGCATCTTTCATAACCATATTTTTTAATAGTTTCCAGAATCCTTTTGCAGTCCTTTTGCCTGCAAATAATCTTTCCCCCGACCATTACGTTAATGAGATTCGGTTTCAAAAACTTCAAAATTTCCCCCGAATGAGTAATCAAAATTAAAGAAACTTTTTTATCCACCAATTCTTTCTTAATGATTTCTGAAAATTCCTTCAGTTTTTTCATATCCAAACCGGAATCAATTTCATCAAAAATGACAAGTTTCGGCTTTAAAGATAGAATTTGAATCAGTTCCGAAATCTTTTTCTCTCCTCCGGAAAAGTTTAAATTAACCTCTCTTTCCGAGAGGCTCCCTGCCAGCGATTCGTCTATTTTGCATTCGGAAATATTAGAAAGAAGCGAGGAGAGTTTTACTCCCTTAATTGCGGGAGGGCTCTGCCATGACAAAGCCATGCCTAATTTTGCTCTTTTCTCCGGAGAAAGCCCCGTTACTCTTTTCCCGCCAAAAACTATCTCCCCATGAGTAACTTTGTATCTTGGATTACCAAGAATAGTATGGGCTAATGTGCTTTTCCCGGAAGCATTAGGTCCGAGGAGAGCCTGGACTTCCCCTTTTTTAATATCTAAGTCAACCCCCCTCAATATCTCTCTCCCATCTCCTTTCACTTTTAATTCCCTTACTTTCAAGAGCATATTCATTTCTCCAGCTTCTTGTTTAAATCTTTAATCAGGCTTTTAGCGTTAATCTTGTACATCTTGCAGACCTGGCCTATTTTTAAACTCTTTGCTTCGTATTGGGCAAAAAAACATCCAAGACATGGAAACTTATACTTTCCAAGAATTTTTTCACAACCGGGCATTTTTAAAACATCAGCCAAAATTGTATCTTCAGTTATTTTTTTCATCTTCTTATCGACGGATTAATTTATCTTGAGGTATAGCCACCATCGACGATTAAAACTTGACCGGTAATAAAATCTGCTTCCTCGCTTGCCAAAAAGGCAACAGTATTAGCAATATCCTCTGGCCTGCCAATTCTCCCTTTGGGAGTAGCTTGACAAACTTGTTCTCGGGTCATTCCAATCTCCTTTAAAATCGAATCAAGCATTGGGGTCTCAATTGCTCCTGGGGCTACTGTATTTACATTTATTCCAGATTGAGCAAAAGCTCCGGCCAAAGCCTTAGTGAATCCAATTACCCCACCCTTGGTTGCCGAGTAGGTGTAGATTCTTGGCCAACAAACCATAGCTGCTATTGAAGCAATATTAACTATCTTCCCATATTTCTGTTCAACCATTTTGGGTAAAACCGCATAAGTTAACCCAATTAATCCTTTAAGATTCACATTCAGGATTTTCTCGACTGTAGCTAAATCCATTTTAGTAGGATCTTCCAACAAGCAAATTCCGGCATTATTAACCAAGATATCAATCTTCCCAAACTTTTCCTTTGTTTCTTCAACCGCGCTTTTAATCTCATCTTCTTTGGTTACGTCCAGCTTCAGAGCCAGTCCTTCGCCTCCCAGATCTTTAATTTTTTCAACTACTTTTTGACAATCCTCTTTTGAGATGTCAGTTACTACGACTTTTGCCCCATTTTCTGCTAATTTTAAGGCAATTGCTTCGCCAATACCTCTTCTTGCACCGGTAACAATTGCTACTTTATCTTCTAAATTCATATTAATTTAATTAATTGATTACGACTTCTTAATATTAAATCAAACCTAAAATCATAGCAACCCCCAGTCCTATGATTATGAGGCCTGAAACCAAATCAAGATATTTAATGTTCCTTGCCTGCCAGCTAGATATATCTTCTATTTTCGAAAGACCGAAATATATTATCAAAACCACAGCTATCATTGGAAGAACAAATACCAGGTTGTAAAGCAGCAACAAGGGTATTGCTTTTAATATCCCAAGCGGACAAAGTATCCCTCCGCAAATAATATAAGGGCCTATGGTGCAAGGAAGCAGGAATACCGTAACAAACGCGCCAACGGCAAAGGCTCCTGCGGGACTCGTTACTTTTGAAATAATTTTATTGACTTTGGGAGAAACATTACAAATGGATTGAGAACGAAAAAAATCCCTCAGCTTTATAGCGCCTAAAATAATGGCAGCTGCCCCTAGAATCTGATAAAGCCATATCCTTATTGAGGTTAATGCCTGTATTAACTGGAATGACTTGATGATAACTAAACCGTAAATCAAATACATGACAAAAACCGAAACCACAAAAGCAAACCCCGCAAGAAGAATGTTTTGCCTCTTTTTAGGGCTGTAAGTCAGAATGGTAATCAGCATTAAGCTTAAAACTGCCAGGGCGCATGGATTAATGGCATCAACCGCAGCCAGAGATAAGACCTTAGTTAAAGTAAGTTCTCCTTTTGTTCCCAAAAATCCTTCGGGTAAATTAAACCCACCAGGCAAAAAACCGGACAACTCTTCTCCAAAGCTTCCGGACAATCCTTTACTGTTCCATTGAAAAATCCAGTCATCTATTTTTAAAGCATCGCCAAACTCTAATTTCTTTCCAGACAAAGCAACTTTAAAAGGTTTAATTTCTTCAAAATCAACATCTTCCAATGTTTTTTCAATATCTTCGCTTGTTAAGAGTTTTTTAAGGGTCTCGCTTTCTCCTTTTGGACCCGTTCTTACTAGAATCTTTCCCTGATGCCAGATTTTCGGAAAGCCAACAAGAGAATCTAAATCAAGGATCTCAAAGTCAATACTCTCTCCATTCATCAAAGGACAAGGATTGCTCCCTTTTTCTAAAACCCTCTCGATGTTATTTAAAATTGTTTTTGCGCCTGAAATAGAGTTTTCTTTACTAAAAATAACTGAAGGTATCCCTAATCCTGAATCGTAATTTTCATCATAGTAATAAAGTAAAGGAGCGTTCTCTCCCTGCTGATAGATTTCGTATTCAATCACAAAAAGATTTGGATACTTTCCGAGCAGTTCGTCAAGAATCACGGGATCCGTATCGGCGCAATAAGGACAGCCAACACCGGTAAAATAGACAAGGCATAAAGAATCCTCTGCATTTTCGGCAAAAGAAAAAGAATTTGGAACCAAGAAAACTCCCGATGTTAGAAATAAAAAGAAAAGAATTAAAAAACCTTTTTTCATCATTTTATTTATCTTTATTTTCTAAAATAGATTTAACTAAAACATCCTTTTCAACAACTCCGGAAATCCTTTTAATCTCATTTCCTTCCTTGTCAAAGAATATAAAAGTGGGCAGATTTAAAATTTGATATTCGTTCATTGCTTCAGGATTTTTGTCAATCCCGACGTATTCTGTTTTAAGCCATTCGTTTTCCTTTTCCACTTCTTGCCATCTTGGTCCCATGACCTTGCATCCGACACACCATTTTGCTCCAAATTTTATAACTTTCATATTTCCTTAGATAATTTTAATTTTATTCTCTGAAATATTGAAATTCTATTTAGAATTAAAATCCCGTTTAAATGATCTATCTCTTGCTGCAAGCAATAAGATAAAAGTCCTCGAGCTTTAATTTTAAACTTTTTCCCATCTTTATTCAAGGTCTCAACTTCTATCTCTTCTGCCCTTTTTATCTTTAAGAAAACTCCGGGAATACTCAAACATCCTTCTTCCGAAATCCGAACCCCTTTTCTGCTTAGTATCTTCGGGTTTATCAAAAACAGAGATTCTTTACCGATACTAACAACTGCAATCTGTTTTAACACGCCTACCTGGCAAGCAGAAAGCCCTACTCCTCGATTCTGATTCATAGTTTCAAACATATTTTCAATCAACTCAACGTCTTCTTGAGTAATCTTTTGCACCGGCTTGCATTTCTTCTTCAATATTGAATCGGGATATTTTCTAATTTCCAAAATCATAATTAAGATAAATTCTCCTTATTTTATCAATTTGACGCCAATTCCTGCAACTTGGACTCCTCCAAAGAACAGAATCATCGCAAAAATAGACCAAGCAATCAAATCAAAAAGTTTGGAAATGGAACTTATGGGCATCATCTGTTCCAATCTTTCGCCCATTATGTTTCCTATCATTTCTTCAGGGTCTAATATTCCTTTGTTTCCGCCAAGATCTGTCTGGTCCTGTTCAAAATTAAAAATCTCCGGAGGCTCAATTCGTGCAGTAAAAATCTGATAGGAATGATACAGCCCCCAGAAGATAATCATCAGCCCTATTACAAGTAAGAACCAACCCGTTGCTTGTTTCATAATATATACAAATGCGGCAAACTATGTACGAACAAATTCACGTTCATACATTATCTGCCAATTTACAGTTTAAAACTTTAAATTAATTAGTGCTCCAACCAAGCACAAAATACCAAAAATAAAAGCAAATTTTGAAAAGTTAATTTTTTCAGAAAGTTTAATCAAAAAATGCAATGCTGCAAAACCCGTCAGGAAGCTAAAAATCAATATGGGCCATGCCTCAAGAACCAGAACGGGATTTTTGAACCCTAAATAAGCGGTTGAGGCAAAAACGGCAGGAACAGACATTATATATGATATTCTTAAAATCTGAGAAGGAGCTATTTTCCCCAAACTTAAGGCAAAAATTGTTGAACCGGATCTTGATAAACCCGGTATCACAGAAAGTCCCTGGAGAAAACCGGACACTAAAGCAAGTTGGTCAAAATTTAAATTCAAACTCCTTTTTGTTTTTTGGAAAAAAGAAGTCACAAGAAGAGCAAAACCCATAACAAACAGAAGGCCCGCTCCTACCGCCATGCTCCTTACCGTCTTGTAAGTAAAAAATCCAACCGCCAGAGAAATTAAAGTTGCTATTATTAGAAACTTTGCAAGTTTTTTATCTCTTAAAGTCAATATCTCCAACCAATCCCTTCTGAAATAAATGAGGGCTGCAAAAAGAGTTCCCATATGAGCAAATAAGGCAACATCAATAACGTTAAACTCTATATTCGAAAGCTGGCCCGCCAAAGCTACAATTCCTTCGCTTGAAATTGGAATCCATTCGAATATACCCTGTAGAATCCCTAAAATGATATATGTCATAATGAGTATTAAAATTCCTTAATGACCTGGGGAATAAACTCGAAGATATCGGAAGCCAAAACCCCTTCCCCGTATTTCTCGCAAGCCATCTCCCCAGCTCTGCCATTTATAAAGCTTGCTGCTTTGGCTGCCCTGAAAGGATCAACTTTTCTTGCTAGAATTGCTCCTGTAATTCCTGAAAGAGTATCTCCAAATCCACCAACGGTCATATACGGAGAACCCGTCTCATTTAAAGCAACCCTTTCTCCATCAGAGATAACATCAATATGTCCTTTAAGTAAAATGGTGCAGTTTAATTTCTTTGCCCATTTCTTAACTTTTTCTTTTCTGTCTTTTACTTCCGGCTTTACTTTCTCTCCGGTTAAACTTTCAAACTCTTTAATATGGGGGGTAATAACAACTGAATTTCCTTTTAAGATTTCTTTTTTTTCAGCCAAGGCCCTAATCCCATCCGCATCAATTACCAAAGGTTTGCCAGAAGAGCTTTGTTTTTTAATTATCTCCTGAATTGCTTTTAAGGTTTCTGGAGATTTGCCCAATCCGCACCCAATAATCAGAGAATCAAACGTTTCTGCCATTCTCAGAATAAAAGAGACGTCTTTAGTTCTTAGAAAGTCGCCCTTCAAAGGATGGGCAATGATATCCGGCAGAAAAGAGGCAGCAATATTCATTGCTCTTTCCGGCCCCACGCAGCAAACCAAATCGGCTCCCGCTCTTAAAGCAGAAACAATATTAAAAACCGGGGAACCTGAATATCTTTTAGAACCAGAAACAACTAAAACATAACCGTGCTCTCCTTTGTGAGTCCAGAGATTTCTTTTAGAATAAATATCTTTAAAATTCATTTATTTATTCTTTTTATCGGAAACTTTTTCAATAGCCTCCACGGGACAAATATCCTTGCCCCCGCATTTTTTAAGCTCCTTTTGGTCAATAATCTCGGCTTTTCCGTCCTTTGCTAATTTTACTGCTTTGGGACAGATAGCAACGCAAGCCCCGCAGCCAATACAATTCTCTTTATTTATCTTGAAAACCATAATATTGTAATATTTTATCGCAGTTTTCTTTTAAAAACAAATGAAAACCAAAATTAATCATTGAAAAACAGAAACCCTTGATTAAAATAATCAAGTGTCTCTGCTAATTAAAATATTTAATCCCGGCTGCCTTAATCTTTTGGCATATCCACCGCAAGAAGTCCTCCGACTAGAAGCACTATTCCAAGGATAATTCCTCCTCTGAAAAACCAGATAACCCATGATGGTTCAATAGGGTCTTTTGAAAATTCAAGGAACAAGTCAACAATGCCAAACACAACAATCATAAATCCTCCCAAAGATTTTATCTGTTTTTTGCCTCCTAAGAATCCTATGCACTTAATCATATTTTTCAATTAAAAATTATTTAACGAAAATCGACTTTATTTTATTAACAAAAGTAAAAAAACTTTTATACTTCTAACATTTCCTATTTATTGCCAATCATCTTAGCATTGCTGGCAGGCGTTTTACTGCTTCCGGACTCTGTCCCTTGATTTCCTTCAGTATTCCTAATCGTTTCTTCTTTCATCAAGGCCTTTTCTTTCATCTCATTCAAAAGCTCTCTTCCTCCGGCAGAAACACCTGTTTCAATCTTCTCTATAACTTTAAGAACCGCTTCGGGACTTACTTTCTCAATTTGTTCAAGAAGCTCTTCTTTTTCTTCAAGACCTTGAGCGTTTTGTAATCTTTCCCTAAATCTTTCTTCAAATCTTTCCCTTATCATTTCAAACTCCTGCGCATTCTCCGGGGGAAGATTTTCTTCCAAGTCCTTGATTGTCTGTATTCTTCTTATACTGCCATCTTCAAGATGTTCTAAATACTTCTCTCTTTGAGTATTGCTTTGGAAATCCCCTATCTTTTCTTTAACCACGTTCAATACTTTTTCTTTTGCGCCTTGAACCATCTCACGAACTTTTGGAGAAATATTTTCTTCCGCCTCAATTTCTGAAACTATTTCAAGCTGCCTTACTGCATTGCCTCCTACTTTATCTAAATATTTTTCAAGGATTAGCTTTTCAGATTCGGGAATAGCTTCCAAGTCTCCTTTCAATCTTCTCAGAGTATTTTCTTGCGCATTCCTTATGGCTTCTTTTGCCTGTTCAGGCACCTTTTCTTCAATCCTCATTAAGACCTCAAGATTCTTTATGTGTTTAAGTTGGCTTCCGTCTTCTTCTGTTGCCTTTTCGAGTCTTTCTCTTAATTTCTCTTCATTCATCATTTTCAAAGAAGTGCTTGCAAAATTCTCAAGAGCTTTTTCTCTGGCTGCCTCGATTCTCTCATAAGCTCCTATGGACAGTTTGTTCTCTATTTTGTCTAATAACCTTTGCTGTTTTAAACTTCCATCAACAAATTTCTCCAAAAAATGGTCAACTCTTGGATCCTCATTATTCATTCTTTCTTCTTCCACCCACTCTCTTATCTTTTCAAGTTCTTCATTAAAACTGTCTAGAGCGCCTAGAATCTCACCTTCAGCAACTCCTTCAGATACCATTTTCCTTGCTTCTATTAATCTTTCATTGGCAAATCTCAATTTAAGCTCTGCTTTTTTGACCGGATTGAAAGTAAAGAAAGAGCGCATGCCCCTGCCCCAGTTCTTAAGGAAATAGAAAGGGCTGTTAGGTAAAATTGTAGGATCTGAAACTCCCAAATCCTCGGCCTCTATGTCTTCATCAAAGTCAACCATTTCTTCTGCCTGTAAGTCCAACTCATCTTGAGAATCTCCATTCTCTTCAGCAAGAACCAAACTCATTGCTGCGCCCAAAAAAACAAAAGCAATCAGGGAAATAAAGATTTTTAATTTAAGCATATTTTTTAAGTTTTTAAGCTTTAAGACCTTTAATAGATTTTAATCTATTTCGTAAGTAATTGAAACAGTAACGCTTATCTTATTCTCCCCCGTTTCTATTTGAGGAGCGGGCGCACTTGATTCCATATCTCCCCCCATTCCCACAGCTTCATATTCGTAATATTTCGGAGAAGCAAAACTTTCATTAAAGTTCGTAATTCTCACAAGCTTAACACCAAGCTGTGAGGCAAGCTCTTCTGCCTTCTCTTTTGCTTCCTGTACCGCCTCTCCTCTTGCTTCTTTTTTAACTTCATCTTCGTCATCAATAGTAAACTGAAGATTTCCAATCTGATTTGCCCCCTTAGAAGCCGCGCCTTCCAAAATCTCACCTATCTTATCCATCTCCCTTATTTTAACCTGCAGGGACTGGCGAATTTCATAGCCGACTAAAACTCTTTTCCCCTCAGGATAGTAAAGTAATGTTTCATCTGTTTTATGCCATTCATAGCGGGGATAAATGCTAAAGGTTGTTGTTTTTAAATCTTTTTCTTCTACCCCTTTGCTCTTTACAAATTCAATGATCTCATTCATCTTTTCAGTATTTTCTTCCATTGCTTCAGCCACCGTCTTTGCTTCAGTTACTACCGAAAAAGTGGTTAAAGCCAGATCGGGCTTGGCATAAACTTCTCCGGTCCCGGAAACAGTAATCTTGTTCTTGCTCTCTATTTCCTGACCGATATATCTTCCTTCTTTAATCTTGTTTTGGATATCAACAACGGTAGAAATAGCTAAAACGGATAAAAGCACGCACAAGACTGAAAACAAAATAACGTGCAAATTCTTGTTTTTTCCAAAAAATACTTCTTTATCCATAATTTTAATTTATATTTAATTTAGACCTTTAAGTGTAAAATATTCTTAAATTGTTTAATCATCGTTATCTTTTCCTTTCGTCTCTCTCTTTATTATCCCCCAGTGATAAAGATACAAGGGCAGCCCTATTAAAATGAGAGCAAGGTTTCGAGAAGCATCTTGATGCCTTCTTGTTGTAACATAACTGATTTCTTGATCTCTCTCCTGCCAAACCTTATAGTCTTCCAGCCATTGACTGATAAGAACTTTCTCTTCTGCAGATATTTCTTCTCTTTCTTTTATATCCTCAATATTGCCTACAAGATAAGGAACTTCAGGAGGTCTTTCATAATTTATTTTTTCCTGTTCTTCAGCTTTTGTGAAAATAAATGCTTTGAGTCCCATATTAACAAAATTAACACTTCCTATGGTTAAAAGCACCAAGCCTATGATGGCAAACAGATAGAGATAAATTGTTCTGACTAAAGAATGTTTTTTCATATTAATTTATTTGTTTTATTTCTTTTTGATATTCAAAGTATTGATAAAGAATGCTAAAAGCAGCAATTAAAGCCACCGGTATAATAATAAAAAAAATAAAAAAAACTGGCGCAAATATTAATATTTGTTTTTTATTTGCTTTTTTTATCATACTACTCTTTTCTGAAAAATATCACGTAATAGACTTTAAAAAGACAGAGCAAAGCTATTAAGATAAAGAACCAGATATTTATCTCTAAAATTGCGGGAAATAGTTTTACCAATATAATACCGATAAGCATTGATGCAAGCCCTACCAGCTTAACATCTAGCCAGTCCATTTTTTTAACTAAATTGTTTGCCCATTTAAAGAATTCCATACTTTTGTATTTTTTATTTTTCGACCCTTTAATGCATTTTATCACTTATTGAAGGAAAAATATATATCTGTCAATAAAATAAAAAGAGCCCGGAAATCCGGGCCCCTCTAATTTCAAGACTTCTTAAAATCTTTTTTTCATTGGCTTTGCTTCATTCACAATTATCTTTCTTCCTTCGTAATCCTGCTCGTTAAACATTTCGATTGCTTTTTTGGCTTCTTTCTCAGTAGCCATTTCCACAAATCCAAATCCTTTTGATCTTCCGGAAACTCTGTCCATAATAACCGCTGCTGATTCTACGGTGCCTGCCTTTGAAAATAAGTCTCGAAGGTTGTCTTCCGTTGTTTGATAAGGAAGACTTCCTATATAAAGTTTCTTTTCCATTTTTAAACTTTTGAATTTTTTACTTGATGTCTCCCACCTGCCAATCAAGGCATAATGAGAGAAAACCGACCTACTCCGAACTTTTCACCTTGGAATCAATTTGAGATATTTCTCAAATTGAATAAGAACTTAGTGCAAGATCTAAAGAGCACGATATCTCTCTTTTTTTTAAATTAAAAGAGGTATTTTAGAAATATACACCTTATCTTTCTTCTTGTCAACCTCTTAAAATCAAAAACGGAGAATTAACTCCGCATAGTATATAGTCTGAAGTGTCGAGGTCAAACCTCGACACCTTATTATTTGTTCATATGAATTGTGTAAGTCGGATAAGCAAATTCTATTCCCTCTCCTTCTAACTTTTCTTTCAATGCAAAGTTTATTTCCTGCTGAATATCCATATATTTTTTGTATTCCGGAGTTGAAACATAATAAACAATTTCAAAATTTAAACTGAAATCCCCGAACTCTTTAAAATGAACCCGATCAAGTTCTGCCGAATCAACACCATCTATTACCTCTTTCACTATCAAAGGAATCTTCTTAAGTTTCTCTGCAGGAGTTTCGTAAGCTATTCCAAGAACAAATTTGCCCCTTCTCTTTTCCATCTTCTTATAGTTATGAATTCTTTTTTCGGTTAGCTCTTTGTTTGAAACTACCAACTCCTCTCCCTGCGATGTTTGCAAGCGAGTGCTTTTTATCCCTATCTTTTTAACCGTTCCCAAGTCATCGCCCACGGCAATAAAATCTCCCTCAACAAATGGCTTGTCAAGGTAGATTGAGAAAGAAGAAAAAATATCACTTAAGATATTCTGTAGAGCAAAAGCAACTGCAATGCCTCCTATCCCCAAGCCAGCAATCAACGAAGTAATATTAATATCGAAGTTAGACAGAATAACAAGCAGGATAAACGTCCAAAGGATAATCTTTAAAATGAGAGATATGGTTTGGATCTGGCGCTTGTCTTTTGAGCTTACTTCTCCCTTCCCTTTAACAAACTTTTCTGCTCCGTAATTTATAAGCTGCTCTAAAGCTCTTGCAACTTGAAAAGCAATTGCAAGAATAAAAAGACCGTCTACAATCTTTTCAAAAAACCCGGATAAAGTCAGATATTTTAAAGCAAAGTACAAAGATATAAAAAAATAAAAAGGAGGTCTTACTCTAGATATTATTTTAATTAAAACATCATCAAAGTCTGTTTTTGTTCTTTTGGCTGCCTTTCTTAATTTGCTCAGAATGATTTCCCTGAAAATCTTTAAAATAACCAGAACAATCAAAAACACCCCAAAAGCAATTAGAAATTCCTTAAAAGAAAAACCCTTTATTGAATAATCTAAAATTTTAGATAAACTTGCCATAAAACTTTTTCTATCATTATAACATGTAAATTTCTTATACCAAGTCAATTTTTAAAAAAAGAGGTCTCTCGAATTTCATCAAGAGACCCTTCTTATTGTCTTACTATTATTTCGCCAAGGAATTTGAATCATACGTATCAGAACGTTCTGGATCAAATGGTGTCTCTCGGTGCTCAATCAATATCAGATCTTCTAATGCTTTGACCAAATGCCCCATCTTGGGCGGTATGGTCAAAATCTCTCCTTCTTCTACTATCTTTTCCTTCATCTCCAAAGTACCTTCTTCTGTGGCAAACAGAACCTTAGCTTTACCTTTAGCCACAAAAAACCTCTCGGGTTTTTTTGAAGGATCCTGTCCCTTATGATAATGGCCTCCTGCCCTATATCCCTTCCTGATAAGCATAATTACGGTTTCTTTTCCGTCCCTATGGGTCCAGTTATAAATCCAGCCCCTGATACTCACGTTACTAAGAGATGCCTTCTCTGTCCTGAACATCTCTCTCTTGTTTTTTGTGCTAAATACAATCTCTGTTTTCTCAAACATTCCTTTCTCCTCCTTTTAAAAATAATAAGAACTTTATATTTATATTGTACCACCTTACACGAAAAAGTCAACTATTCTTTAAATTTCTCTAAAATACCGCTGAACGGCTCTTCCGAAACAGAAAGCAATATTCCTTCATCAAGAAAATCAAATATTATAATGTATCCATTTAATCCGTGGCAGACGGAATCGGTTCTAACATATCTATTTTTTTCGTTCCAAAAAACACCTCCGAGAGCCATTTCGGCATTCTCTGCAATAAAAGTATTATCGCCTGAATAAGTGTTCTGGATTATCCACCTAACAGCTTTAATCACAGCATCCTTGTAAATATCACAGGATTCATCCTCATAAGTTCTTTTAAAATACGAGTCCTCTCTTTCGCAGAATATATAGGCTTCGGACATCACTTCGCTCATCCAGCCGGTTCCGCTTGAAGAATAAGCACCGTGCCATCCACCGTAACTGGCAAGATATTCAGGATTACTCTTTTGATTTGAAACAACTTCCCTGCTCAATTCAAAAACTATTTTTTCATATCTTTCATTGGGAACTGCTTTGCAAAAATCCATCAGAGACATTACAACCCAAGAGTTTGATATTGGATTTCTAGTGCGATACTCCCCCACAATATATCCCTGTTCTTTCTCATACTTTTCAGCAAACATATCGGCTATTTTCTTAGCTGTATCGTAATATTTCTCTTCACCCGTTGCCTGATAAAGCTTTGAAAGAGAAGAAAGCACCTGTCCGTTGTAAAGTAAAGACAATTTAGTACCGTAAACCCATACATCACCCGAACGTCTGGTATGTGGAATCATAACATCGTCTTCTCTCTGCATGCTAATAAGCCAGTCTCCTGCCAACTTTGCAGACTCAAGGTATCTTTCCTCTCCGGTTAAATCGTATAATCTTAAAAGAGTAAAAATACTTAAAGCGCTTGTTCCTACCACAAACCTTTCTTCTTTTTCTCGGTTTTCAAGATAAAAAGAATAATGAAAGGCACCATAATTCCTATCTTCTTTATCTCTGTTCTGCATCATTAAAAGAAAGTCTGCCCATTCAGAAGCTTTTTCTAAAACCTGCTCGTCTTTTTCTAAGTCATAGGTATACAAAAAGGTATATATGATGGAAGCAGAATAAACCGTGTGAAGACGTTCTTCAAAACTGTCATTTAAAGCATCGTATTTTTTGTAAAAGCCATGCTCCTGCTCGTTCTCAATCCTGTATAGAAAGTCTTTTCCCTGATTAATCTTTTCTAAAATCAAATCTTTGTCAATTTGACGCACAGCTGTTAAATCTCCAATAAGCTCTATTCCTTTTCCATTAAATTCTACAAAAGAAAATTCTCCTGAAGAATGAAAGAATCTAACCAAAAATATTGATTCTTCAAGCTTCTCTTTGGTTAAAATCCCAGAAGTTTCGTTATCCAATAAAGATATTACTGTTTTTTCTAAAGCAGATGACAGCAAAATATCTTTTTCCTGAGCTTCACCCATAACATCTCCTTTGTAATATATCGCTATTTTAGGTTCCCAATTCCCTTGAATTTGAAGTCCTTCGAGTGTCTCTAAATTATTTCCCTTAAAGTAGCTTTCGGCTATTTCTCTGACAAATTTAATAACTAAATTCCTGAAACCTTCAGCATCTAGATTGCTTTCGTTTAGATTTGAGGCAGGTTCTTTATCATCTGCCTTTTGAAGCTGGTCATTGTTTCCATTATCTTTACTCAAATTGTCTGATATTTTAAGATTCGCCCGACTCAAAATCTCACTTCTGTCATAATCTAAAACCTTAATATCAAAATCGTTCTCGTTCAGTGAATACAAAGACCAACCGGCAACAAAAACAGCCAAAACTAAAATAAAAAGAATAAAATGCCAATTTGTATTTTTGTTTTCAGGAAACATAGATTCTAATTTTAAGAGATTACCCTTCCGTGAAATAGTTTTTCTGAAGCCATATATAAATCTTTTGGGTGTCGGATCTGTTATCATCCGACCCGAGAAGGGTGATCGCTATGTTTCTTTCTTTTCCATCTTTATCAGTAAACCGAAAGAGAAAAAGAGATGTATATTTTGAAACTTTAGTAAATCCTGTCTTGCCGCCAATAAAAGTTTCATCACCAATAAAAATGTTTTTGCTCCATAAATTCTCAATATCAAAACCAATTCCTCCAAAGCTTCGGACTTGTTCCCCCTTTGTAATTTCCAGAATCGGAGGACGATTATTTAACAAATACCTTCCCAGATAAAAAAGATCCTGGGCTGTGGAAACGTTTTCAGGATCTAATCCTGACGGATCAGAAAAGCTTGTCTTCTCCATCAGAATAGTTTTGGCTTTTTCATTCATCATTTCAATGGTTCTTTGAGGTCCCAGAAAATAGCTCAAAATCTCTGCAGCATCATTGGAAGATTCTACCAAGAGAAGATAAAATAATTCTACCACTCTAAATCTTTTCCCAGGTTCTAAAACTTCCGTGTATCCGTAACTTTCAAGCATTTTTTCCTGTACCATTATGGATTTCCTTAAATCTATGTTTTCTGAAACAACGATGGCTGTCATTAATTTTGTCACAGAAGCTAAAGGCTTTTGCGCTTGAGAGTCTTTTTCGGCAAAAACATAGCCGGAATCAATATCTGCCACTAAATAGCTTTCTGCAGAAACATTAGGAAAATCAGAAATGTCCTTAAAAGAATATTTATAGTCGTCCTTCTCTTTGTCTATAATCAAAACGGGCATTCCAAGTTCTGCTTCGTAATAAATGGTTTTTGCGTCCTTATCGCTTAAACGAAGGCATCCTCCCGATATCGGAGTGTCAAGCTTTCCGCCGTCGGGATAATAGGGTTGGCCGTGAAGATAATACTTACCGTAATAATGCAAAGAATAAGGCATATAGACGTCTGAAACTATTGAATAGCTTAATTCATTTCCAGAAACAACACTATACAAACCAACTGCCGACCCTCCCCAATTTTGAGGATCCCCTTTTGTTAAAACAGGAAAGTCGTTTATTAACTCTCCTTTTTTGTAAAGGGAAACATTCATCTTTTCAAGGTTAATTTCAAGAAAATCAGATTTCTCAAAAAGAAGCTTTTCTTTCTCTTTTTCAAAGAAATCAAGGTAAACCTCTTTGGCTTTTCCTTCTTCAGCATGCATTTTAAGTTGCCAAGGGTAATCTGGAAAATCAAGCTCCTGGGAGATTTTTTCTAAATAAAGTAAAACGCCAAAACAAACAATACTTCCTAGGAGAAGTAAGACAAAAAGCTGTTTCCAATTAGTTTTTCTCGCTTGGTTCAATAACATACTGATTAAACCAGTTTACCAGAAAGAATAAAATTTGAAAAAGAAAAGAGGACCCTTGCGAGTCCTCCGTGATAATAAATTTACTATTTCATTCTGCTGCTCTTTTTTCAAAAAGGAAATACTTCAGTTTTCTGATTGTATTAATTGCCGGATTTTCGATTAAAGTCCAAAGCATCCCCGACACGCAGACCATAAAGATAATGAGGCTCATTCCTCCCAAAAATTCTCTAGGGTTTTTAATGTAAGGAGTGCAAACCGCAATAACAAAAAAGACAACGGCTACAAAAAGAAGTAAATAGTATCTACACTTATTCATTCGACACCTCCATAAAAATTTTAAAAGGACTTAAAAGGACTTCAATACACTTATGATGTACTGATAAAAAGCTTCAATATTTGAAATTATATAATGTGATAACATAGATTTCTAAAGATAAAGATAGTTACATTATGACACAATAGTTGTTCTATGTCAATAGCAACTGCAAAGGAAAAATCCTTTGCAGGTGTCAACCTTTTATATTTTAATCTTTCCTGCGAGGTCTCCTATTAGAGGAAGTTTCTTTTTCTGGCTATTCACAACATTCATTATACCAATAATTATCAAAACAAACCACAGGAGTCCGAAAAAATTACCCAAAAACCAAAGAAAAGGGATAACGCTCAGGATAATCCACGTGGTAAGCTCGCAGATAAACAATATTAATCCCTGTCCCACATGGAATTTAACAAATTCATCTTTCTCCTTCGTTAAAATAGGGATTAAACAAAGCGGTCCGATATAACTCATAACGGCAAGCTTGTTCAAGCTCTTCTTTTCTTTTGGCTTACTCTCCCCTTTTAAGCCTCCTTCTTCTTTAATTTTCATTTTCTTTCATCTTTTTATAATGAAATTAAGGTAATCTAACCTTTGGAAAATAATAGCATATTCTGGAAAGAAAAGGAACAGTCAAGTGTGGAAAACCCAATATAATAATTAATCCTGGATAAAAACCTCATTTATCTCATCGTATTTCTGGTCAGTTACTGCCTTGTTCACCTTATTATCTCTCATTAAAACTACAATTCTATGAGGAGTTATTACCTGGGCTACAACCTCACCGGTTCTGTTTCCATATCCAGAATTTCGCGAATTGAAAGTAAATTCCATTTCATAACAGTTTTCGCAAGGAATCATATCTGATTTCCTGCCTTCAATAAATTTAAGACCCATACCGTCAAATACATATGTCGGGCAGCTATTTACTATCCAACTGCGAGATATAGTTTCAAGCTCTTTTGGATATCCGTCCTGTTGATCGGTTTCCTCATTATTATCCTCTTCATTGTTTTCCTCACCGTTTTCTTCATTGTTTTGTTCTTTTTTAATCTCCAAACTTCTTACAAGAATACCGTCTTCTTCTGTTAAACCTTTAAGAATAACTCTCTTTCCGGCCAAGTTTTCTCCTTCCAAAAACAACTGACAATCTGTTTCACCGTTTACATAACACTTACTTTCCTCATCAAAAGAAAGTTCAATCGTTAATCCTGGAGATCCCGGTTTTTCATAAGATAGGTACCATGTTTCTGTTTCTAAACCCGGATTGTTTATTAATAAGTTTCCCTCTTCAGAAAAATTAAACTCATCCCTTGCTTCAAGATCACAAACAACATCTTCTATTTTCCATCTATCATCAACTAATTTAAGAAGAACCTTTATTTCTTTTTCATTCTCTAAAAACTCTTCTCTCAAAAACACTTCTGCCTCATTTTCCGACAAGCTACTCTCTTTTATCGTAAAACTTTGCAGTTTTTCTCGAGAGCACAGAATAGGATCATAATCTTTTTCCTCCGAAGAATCGGCAAGCCGGTTCAGCTTTTCAATGAATGCTTCCGTCAAGTAAAGGTTTCCTTCGTATATTCTTTCTTCTAAAGGATTTTTATCGGGATTTTGGTTTAAATAGTTTGTCCAATCATTATAAAAAGCTTCGGTTACCTTTTCGGGATCCGTCAATTCGTCTAAAAAAGGATTAAAATACTTATAGCTTTCGTAAGCTGCCACCGCAATAACGATTAGAAAGAAAATTGTAATTATTTTTTTAACCATATTTTAACGTTTTTGAAAAAGATTCAGCTTTTTTATTCTAACAGAAAAATAAAAAATAGCAAAAATCTTCAATGTAGACAATACTTTCAAAAACTGATAAACTTTTAAAATATACGATATGCAAACAAGCAGAGAAACAAAACAAGCATTTTTAGATTTTTTCAAAGAAAATGGGCATAAAATCGTGCCTTCCAGTTCTTTAATTCCCGAGGATAAAACGGTACTCTTTACTTCTGCAGGCATGCAGCAGTTTATTCCCTACCTCACGGGTGAAAAAAATGCCCTTAAGGATTTTGGCGCTGAGCATCTAGCTTCGGTTCAAAAATGCTTCAGGACGCCGGATATCGATGAAGTTGGAGACGATGTTCACCATACTTTTTTTGAAATGCTGGGGAATTGGTCTGTCGGGAAAAATCCTGAAACCGGATATTTTAAGGAAGGAAGCATAAAATTAGCTTTGGGCTTTTTCATAGAAAAACTCGAATTAAAGAAAGAAAGATTCTGGATAACCATCTTCAAGGGAGAAAAAGATATTCCCCGCGATGACGAAGCTTTCAAGCTCTGGGGAAAATACGGAATTCCCAAAGAAAGAATATTTGAATTCGGATTGAAAGATAACTTTTGGGGACCCGTTGGCAATAGCGGACCCTGCGGTCCCTGTTCTGAAATCCATTACGACAGAGGAGAAAAATACGGCTGCAAAAAACCTAATTGCGGACCAAATTGCCCCAACTGCAATCGCTTTGTTGAACTTTGGAATCTTGTTTTCATGGAATACAACAAAAATGAAGACGGTTCTCTAATTAAACTCTCCCAAACAAATATAGATACGGGAATCGGGTTTGAAAGGCTGGTTTCCATTCTTCAAGAGAAAGATTCGGCTTACGAAACAGACCTCTTCTCACCCATTATTAAAAAGATAGAAGAAATATCAGGGAAAGGATATAAGCAAACAAAAGAATTCCGAATCATAGCTGACCATATCAGGGGAGCCGTCTTCCTAATATCCGAAGGGATCTTTCCCTCTAATATAGAGAGAGGATATCTTCTAAGAAGAATATTAAGAAGGGCAATAAAATGCGGAAAGGTTTTGAATTTGCCAGAGAATTTCCTCATTCCGGTTGCTAAAGAAGTAATAAAAATCTATTATTCTGACTACCCGGAATTAAAATCAAAAGAAACAGATATTCTTACCGTAATCCAGGACGAACAGCAAAAATTTGAAAAAACTTTAGAAAAAGGATTGAAGCAATTGGAGGAAATAATAAATCGGTCTTCTGAGGTAACGGGAAGCATAGCTTTTGATCTCTATCAAAACTATGGCTTTCCCCTGGAATTAACCGAAGAAATAGTTCGGGAAAAAGGGGCTCAACTAATAGATCCTGAAGCTTTTTACAAAGCGAAGGAAGAACATCAGGAAGCTTCAAGGGCAGGAAAGGAAAAGAAATTCGGAGGCGTGGGGAAAGAAGTGACTTATCAAATTACAAAACTTCATACCGCAACCCACTTATTGCATGCTGCCTTAAGAAATATCTTAGGAGAACATGTTAAACAAATGGGTTCTGATATTACCGAAAAAAGATTAAGATTCGATTTTTCCCATTCTGAAAAGTTGACCCCTGAACAAATAGAAAAAGTTGAAAACTTAGTTAATCAAAAGATAAAAGAGAATTTGAAAGTTGAAAAAGAGCAAATGGGCTTCAAAGAAGCTCTTGATTCGGGAGCATTGGCTTTTTTCAAAGAAAAATATCCGGAAATCGTTTCCGTTTATACAATACTTAGCCCCAAAACAAATAAAGTCTTCTCAAAAGAGATTTGCGCCGGGCCCCATGTAAATGAAACTTCAGAACTTAAGCGTTTCAAAATTACAAAAGAAGAATCTTCGGGATCCGGCATAAGAAGAATTAAAGCAGTTATTAAATAAGTCTGAATCAAAAACAAAAAAGAGGGCAAATGCCTTCTTTTTTAATATCTTAATGATTAAACTAAATCTTTCTTTTTTTAAAAAAGTTAAAAAACACTCCTAAAACTCCCGCAATAAATCCAATTGGACAAACGAAAATAGCAACCAAAAAGAAAAATACATGAATTGCTTCCATAAAATAATGAAGGACAATGATATTCTCTGTTAAAACTCCCAGAGCATAAAAAGCGTTATGCAAGAATATAGCAATGAAAGTCCCTAAAGCCGACATCCCGGTTAACATTAGAAACTTCTTAAGTTTTCCCTCTATTTCCTGTTTTAAAACCAAAAAAATCAATAATGCTCCTAATAGAGAAAAAATAATGAAAATTGATAGAAGAATTTCTCTAACCAAATTTCTAATTGGAGGCACAAAAAACATACCCAATATTAGAAAGAAAACGAATATTAAGGATGAAAACGTTATTGGAATTAAGCTCTTTTTCATTAATTTATTATAGCAGAAAATAAATATTAAAGGATAAAACTTATAATTTCTTAATCAATCTTACTGCTTCTGTTCTCTTTTTCACAAGAAACCTAGATATTTTATCAATAAGTTCAGGAGCCCAAAGTCTTATTCTATAATTCAACATATTGCCGTTTACGGTTGACACTTCTTCATACTTTCCTTCTTTCTTCAATAAATCTCTTAAAGACTCCCACTTCTGAGCATCTTCGCTCCTTGTAGGCGCACGCAATTCTTCTCTTACGTCCACTTTTAATTGTGCGCCCGCTCCATCTATAACCGAAACTTTCTTTTTCTCTGCAAATTCAATAGCAACTTCTTTTATCTTTTCCTGTTCTCCTTCTATTCTAGATATCTCTTCTTTGAGCTCATTTTTTTCTTCCTCAAGTTTCTTGTATTCCGCCACCAACTTCACTCCTGAGTCTTCCTTGTATTCATTTGCATCAAGCTTTTCCGTTTCTTTTGAATGCTTCCATAATGGACATATATTCTGGAAATCACAATAATCGCAAAGACCGCTTTTTTTAGCAAAAAAACTATTGCAAGATTCAATTTCTTTAACTTTTTCAATAACGTTGCCCTGCAATTCTTCTAACTGTTCTTTTGTCCTGGAAGAAACTATTTCCTTGTTGAATGAAAGGAAATGCCAGACAAGTTTTACCTTCTCTACATCCGGCCATATCTCTTTTAAAGCAACATGATACAATCCCAACTGCCAGTCATTGTCAGCCTCCTCCTGAGTTATAAGAGTGTTTGATGTTTTATAGTCATGAACTTCGAAAATATTCTCATTATCATTCCAATCCAGCCTGTCTAATATGCCGTTAAAAAGACGTTTATGTTCATTGTATTTGACGTCAAAATATATCATGCGTTCTGTGTCTACAATCTTTGACTGATTAAAAGGTTTGTATTTTTCATAATAGTCCTTCAGACACTGCTTTCCCTTGTTGAAATAGTCCTCGCTTGTAAATTCTTTCTTAACTATCTTAATGTCGTCTTCATGGTTCTTATCCCACACCTCTTTGTATTTATTAAACAGCCAATCCAGAGATTCAACTCGTCCCCCTTTTACTGATTTGTAAAGAAGTTCCAAGGTTTCGTGCACCATGCTTCCCATAAAGCTCTCTATTGTTTTGATATCAAACTTAAGTCTGTCAATATACCTATATTTGTATTGAAGCCTGCAAGTATCAAACGTTTTTATTCTTGATGGCGAATATCTATTTTGCATATTGTTTTATTTAATTTCCAATAATTCAACTTCAAAAATCAAAGTTGCTCCGGGGGGTATTACTTCAGGAATTCCAGATTCTCCGTAAGCTAATTCTGAGGCAATTATCAATTTCCTCTTCTCTCCAACTTTCATTCCCAAAATTCCTTGATCCCATCCTTTTATCACCCGACCTGCACCGATTGTGAAAGAGAAGGGCTCTCCTCTGTCTAAGCTTGATTCAAACTTCGTTCCATCTTCCAGGGTGCCCGTATAGTGCACATCTACCGTATCACCATCATCAGCCAATTTTCCAGATCCTTCCTCTAAAACTTCTATTTTCAATTGTCCCTTGTCGCAATCCCCTCTAAAGAAATCCCACTGCCCGCATTGAGAACCATCCTCAAAAAAACAAAACCCTCGTGTCCCTTTGTCAAATTCTTTATTCTCTAAAGCGCCTCCATGTTCTTCACAATAAACTGCAGCGGGATTGGCTATTTCTGATTCTTCTTCTGTGGCTCCCCTTCTCCAAAAAGCGAAATAGAAAACCAATCCTATAATTATTAAAATTTTGATGATTAATAAAATCTCTTTGCTCATAGTTTTTAAATATCTTAGATAAATTAAACTTCTTTTATTCTACCAAAAAACTCTTCATAATCAAAAAATCCCTCAAGGAATGCACCGGGGATTTTTATATATCTTACTTTATGATTCTTATTGCTTTACCTTTTATTAAACCCTCTGCAACCTTTTTATAAGCCGAAGATAAGATTCTCTGAAATGTACTCTGTGAGGTTTTCATTAGTTTGGCACACTCATCTTGATTTAAATCCTTTACGTTCTTCAACCTCAAAGCTTCTACTTCTTCAACGGTTAATTCGACTACCTCCAAAAACCTCATTGGAACACCTTGAGGCTTAAAATATCTTATATTTGGATTAAATCTGATTCTTCGACAAAGCCTTGGTCTTGCCATAATATTAACTATTGAAATTATTAAAATTCAATGATATCTTATAAGAAGAAGGCTGCCCTGACCCTCTCTCACGAGAAGGTCAGGTTCTCGGCCTTCTTTTATTTTTTGGTCTTTAGTTCACCCAGACGTTCTTTAACTGCTTTCAATTCCTCTTCTA
>CAZKKG010000005.1:6322-29575 GCA_964553275.1 uncultured Candidatus Saccharibacteria bacterium | reverse complement strand
CAAAAGAAACGGGAAAAATGAAAAATATTATCAAAGGTTATGTTCTTGCTCAATTCAACTACAAACTTCCTTCTTGACCCCGTAACGACTGAGACTTTATGTCGAGATAGTGGGTACCCGGCAAACGGGATTTAAACCATTATCATACGCCGTCCCCTGTTAAATATCGCTTTGCAATAATTTCATTAAAGACAAAATTATTTAACAGGGTGAAGATATAGTCTAATCTTAAAAAGATTGAACAGGCTGGTAGGGCCCGCGAGTTCATATCTACGGCCCTGTTCGGCACCTCGATGTCGGCTCTTCGCATCCTGGAGGTGGAGAAGCTTCCAAGGGTTTGGCTGTTCGCCAATTAAAGCGGAACGCGAGCTGGGTTCAGACCGTCAAAACGGCGGCACTAAATAGTGATATCTAGTGAAAAAACCGACTGATATCGGTGAAGTCCTTGCATGATAACCTGTCATATGCTAGGATAATACCGAGGGAAGCCATAATTTTTTTCTATGAAAATTTCTGAAGAAGAAAAGGCTTACATAGCTGGATTTCTTGATGGAGATGGAAGTATCTATGTAAGATTAAAACCAAATTCGAGTTATCGATATCGTTTTCAGATTTCGCCAGCAATAGTTTTCTACCAATCAGAGAAGGAAAGCAAACATTTGGAACAATTACATAAGAAAATTGGTAGAGGATATTTAAGAAAACGAAACGATGGAATAGTAGAATATATAATTGGAGATACGAAAAGTATAAGAATACTAATTGAAAATATTTTTCCTTATCTAAGAATTAAAAAGAGCCAAGCAAAACTAATGATGGAAGTCTTGGAAAGAAAGGCAAAAGTAAAAACTCCAAGAGAATTTCTGATTCTGGCTAGAAAAATAGATATTTTCCAAAAAATAAATTACTCAAAGAAAAGAATCCAAAATTCTTCAGAAGTTAAAAAAACCTTAATAAAAGAAAAGTTATTGGCCCCGTAGAGACTTTCCTGCTAAAGCAGGAGGATGGGAGGTAAAATCTTTCATAATACGTTGGCTTCTCGATTAAAATTGAGAAGGTGATATAGTCCGTACACTTAGTAATAGGTGAAAAACTTACTAATTTATAAAATTGAGTAAGTGGATATGCGTGAGACAGGTTGGTCCCTATCTACCGTAGGCGTCGAGTCTTGAGGGAACTCTGGAATAGTACGAGAGGACCTTCCGGAACTAACCTCTGGTGTACCAGTTGTTGCGCCAGCAGCATTGCTGGGTAGCTAAGTTAGGAAGGGATAAGAGCTGAAAGCATCTAAGCTCGAAGCCCGTCCCAAGATTAGGACTCTTAATTTGGTCGGAGATGACGACCTTGATAGGGCACAGGTGTAAGTCCCGTAAGGGATTCAGCCGAGTGCTACTAATAAATTTCTAGCCTTTTAGCTAGTAATTAATGATCATATACATATAGTAAGAAGGGTGTTTTGGCGGCGACTATGCTGGGCTTGTCCCACCTGTTCCCATTTCGAATACAGAAGTGAAATAGCCTAAGGCCGATGATAGTGGTTTTTCCGCGAAAGTAGGTAGTCGCCACCAAAGCACCCTTTTTTATTTAAAACAATCAAAGCGCATTTTGCGCTCTTTTATTTTGTCTTGATATAATCTAAAATAGGTTCAATAGCATGAAAAATAACTTTCATAAAAATAAGATTATAATTATTGGTTTCTTAATTTTAGTTGTCTTGCTTCTTAATTTTTTTCAAAAGGATACGAAGAATTTCTTTTATCTTTTCTCTTCGCCAATTCAGAAAGCTTTCCTTAACGAAGGCGGTAAGGTAAATTATTTTTTTGAAACTATATTTGAAATAAAAAATCTTAAAGTTGAGAATGAAGAATTAAAACTCAAAAACCAAGAACTTCTAAGCGAAAATGTAGTTCTAAGAGAATTAAAAAAAGAGAATGAAGAATTGAGAGAGGCATTGGATGTCGGACTGAAAGATGAATTTGATTTAATTTCAGCTCAAGTTATTGCCAAGATTAGTTCCGAAGATTCAATATTAATAGATAAGGGAGAGAAACATGGAGTTTTAGAAAATCTTCCGGTGATAAGCGCTCAGAGAACTCTTGTGGGTATAGTAGGCGAAGTCTATGAGGATTTTTCAACCGTTTACCTGTTATCTAATAAAAAAACATCTTTTAATGCAAAAACAATATCTCAGTTCGCTGAAGATTTAAATAGCAATCAAGAAATTGTCCAAGGAGTAATTAAGGGCAAGGGCAATTCTGAAATAAAGTTTGAATTTTTGCCCAAGGAAAATGAAATTGAAAGAGGGGATTTAATTGTCACCACAGGTTCTGAAGGAATATTTCCAAGAGATATCTTGATTGGAAAGATAAAAGAAGTTATTAGAAATGATCTTGCTCCTTTTCAGAGTGCCGAAGTTGATCCGTCTCTCGATATTAAAATAATAAAAACTGTTTTTATTATCAGTAAGTAATATGAAGAAAATATTCTTTATTGCTATTTTCTTTTATTTCTTGGTTCTATTTCAAAACAGTTTCTTGGCTTATTTTTCTCTTTTTGGAATTGGTTTAAATGTTGTTTTACTCTCGGTTATCCTCTTTAATGTTTTTGACAAAGAAAGCTCTTTGCCATTACCTAATTTTGGGTTAAGCCTTGGCGTATGGAGCGCTTTTTTTGGAGGATTGTTTTTAGATATTTTTTCCTCAAACTTTATCGGCCGACAAATTTTACTTTTCTTGCTCCTGTCTTTCTTTGTAAAGTTATTTCTTAAGAAATATGCAAGAATGCCCGGGAAATAAAAATCATGAATAGTTTTTTTCAGAAAAAAAGAATTAACGCTTCTTCAAAAATGGAAATAGAACCGCATGAAATTTTTTTGGATCGTCTGGCTCAGGAAAGGGAAGAAGAGTTTAACCAAAAAATTGAAGTGCCTATTGTTAAAAGAAAGTTTTTTGTTCTTAAGATAATATTCCTTTTTTTGTTTTTGGTTCTTTTAGGAAAAACTTTCCAGTTTCAGATTTACGAAAATTCCAAATTTGAAGAATTGGCGCGAAACAACAGAGAAAGAATATATCAAATACAAGCACCAAGAGGAATAATTTATGACAGAAATATGAAACAGCTTGTTTTTAACAAACCTGCTTACGATTTAGTTTGCGACAAAAGAGACCTTTCAAAAAATCCTTTAGAAAGATTAGAAAAAATTGAAACAGTAGCAAGCATAATAAAAGAAGATCCAGAGACACTTCAAGCAAGAATTGAAGAAGAAGATTTTCCACTCGTTCTTGTTTCTGAAAATCTTGCTCATGAAACTTTGATTGTTCTTGAGGCAAAGATTAATGAACTTTTTGGATTTCAAATCAAGGAAAATACAATAAGAGAATATACGGATAAAAACTTAAGTCATGTTCTGGGATATACAGGTAAAGTTACAAGAGACGATTTGAATAATAATCCCAACTATTTTATTACCGATTATATTGGCAGATCAGGCATCGAGCAATATTACGAAGAAGTTTTAAGAGGGGAATCGGGAAGATTGATGATTGAAAAAAATGCCTTAGGAGATGAAATGTCAAGGAATTTAATTTCTCAAGTGGAAGACGGGAAAAACTTAGTTTCAAATTTAGATTCAGCATTACAAACCAAACTTACACAAGAACTTAAAGCATCTTTAAAAAGAGTGGGGGCTAACTCTGCAGCTGCTGTAGCAATAGATCCCAGGGGAGGAGAAATATTAAGCTTGGTAAGTTTACCTGAATTTGATAATAATTTATTCTCTCAAGGATTTACTTCCGAGCAGTGGAAAGATATTAGTGATGATGAAAAAAAACCGCTTTTCAACCGAGCTATGTCCGGGTTCGGATATCCCACAGGTTCTGTTATAAAACCCTTAATAGGCATCGCTGCCCTAGAAGAAGGAATTATTAGCAAGTATACAAAGATCTACTGTCCTTTGGAAATTTGTGTCTGGAATAGATATCTTGAAAAAGATGAATGTTTTGAGGACTGGACTTTCCACGGACTAAGCGATATCAAAAGAGCCATTGCAGAGTCAGTCAACACTTTCTTTTATATAGTTGGAGGAGGTTATGAAAATTTTAAGGGACTTGGAGCCGAAAAAATTATTAAATACCTTAGTCTTTTTAATTGGGGGAAAGGGACAGGTATAGATTTGCCCCAAGAGGGGAAAGGAATTTTACCTGAAATTGGAGATTCGTGGCGGCTTGGACATACTTATCATCTTTCAATCGGTCAAGGGCCTTTTACTGCAACTCCCATAGAAGTAGCGACTGCTTTTGCTGCTATAGCTAATAGGGGAAAGTTATATGAACCCCATATTGTCAAAGAAATTGTTGACTCTTCTGATAATTCAAAAGTGATAAAAGAAATAACGCCTAAGATTATTAGAGAAAACTTTATTGACTCTGAAAATATTGAAACTATAAGAGAAGGGATGCGTCAAACCGTAACTGCAGGTTCAGCTGTTTCTTTGAACAGTCTGGCCGTAACTTCTGCCGCTAAAACCGGAACTGCTGAAAGTTCAAAAGAGGGACATTACCATCATTGGATTTGTGTTTTTGCTCCTTATGAAAATCCAGAGATAGTTCTAACCGTAGTTATAGAAGATATAGAGGGAGTTAAATCAGCAACTTTACCCGTGGTTAAAGAGGTTTTGCAATGGTATTTTTCAGAACGTTAAAAACAAAATATTTCTAAAGCGGTTCTTAAAGTTTTCCACACTTGACAGATTTTTTATCCATAATATTATCTTAAAATATGCACGTTTTAAGATTTTAAAAATAACTACTTATATGTCTGAATATTTTAGCGAAAATGGATTAGAAAAAATAAAAAAGGATTTAGATTATTTAAAAAATGTTAAAAGAAAAGAAATGGCCGAACGTCTTGAAACAGCTATTTCTTCAGGAGACTTAACAGAAAACTCTGAATATCTGGAAGCAAAAGGAGATCAAGCAATCTTGGAAGGAAGAATTATAGAATTAGAGGATATTATAAGAGATGCGATTGTTGTTTCTCCCAAAGAAAAACATAACGGATGGGTTCAGATTGGTTCAACAATTCTAGTTTCTTCAATCCATAAAAAAGAAAGGTTTACTATTGTGGGCGCAGAAGAGGCAAACCCGATGGAAGGGAAGATTTCCATTAAATCCCCTTTGGGAAAAGCTGCTTTAAATAAGCCAAAAGGGGCCGCTGTCAAAGTTTTAACGCCTCGCGGAGAAATTAAGTATAAGATTTTAAAGATAATATAATATAATAACAAATGACCGATAACCTATGACTGGTGACTAATGACTAGTTAGAAAAATAGAATAAAGGATTAAGGATTAGAATAGAAAATATAAGATAATTTTCAAAAGCTTTTCGAAAGCTTTTTTATTTTCCCTGCATAAGTTTTATAAAAGTAGGCCGTATCTTCGTTAAATAAAGATACGGCCATTAGATGTTGCGGACATCAACATCCGAGCTGATCTTCTTGATCAGCTTAGTGAGTACTTGCCTGGGGCCAATCTCGATAAAGGTTGATACTCCGGCATTAATCATGTACTCAATAGAGGACTGCCAGAGGATGCAGCCACATACCTGTTGCAGAATCCCGTTTTTTATCTCTTCTACTGTGAATGCGGGACGAGCAGTAATATTGGCAACGAGCGGAACCATTGGGTCGGAGAAATCAAACTGCGAGATTGCTCTAGTCAGACCTTCAACGGCAGATTGCATGAGCAAGGAATGAAACCCTCCGCTGACATTCAGCCGAATAACTTTCCTTGCACCTCTGGCTTTTGCCAAGTTCATAGCCCAAACTAGACCTTTGTTCGTACCGCTGATAACAGTTTGTTTCGGGGAGTTAATGTTCGCGACTTCAGTGCCGGTCTCCCGACAAACCTCTTGCAGGGAAACCAGGTCAAGACCAATAATGGCAGCCATGCCGCCTGGACGTTTCTCCCCGGCTTCTTGCATTAAACGGGCGCGCTCCCGCACTAAACGTAAGCCATTAGAAAAGCTCAACACCCCTGCAACCACTAGGGCAGTATACTCACCTAAACTGTGTCCCGCGACAAATACTGGCTGAATACCATTCTTATCTCCGAACGCAGCTCTCAAGCAAGCTATACTCACGGTCATAATAGCTGGCTGGGTATTCTTGGTCTGGCGCAGTTTGTTTTCCGGACCTTCAAAGCAAAGTTTGGAAAGTGAAAACCCAAGTGTTTCGTCAGCCTCTTCAAAGACCTGCCGCGCTATAGACGATGTCTGAAAAATATCACGTCCCATCCCTACAACCTGAGATCCCTGACCTGGAAACACAAAAGCTACTTTACTCATAATAACTCACCTCCTTCTTTTTTGTTTTACTTTATCTATTATTTTATTTTCAAGATACTACACCTCCTTGAAAAATTGTACCTGACACTATTTTCCCATTCTCTCTTTTGGCATTAAACTGATATATCATTATATCATAAAATTCAGAGTTGACACCTTTTTCTTGACACTATTTTCTAAACCTCCACCGGCTTATAATTTTATTCTTAATCAAGACCCTCAAAAGTCCAATATTGAGTAGACTTATATATTTTCTTGATTTTTGAATAAAATCCGATTAAAATAAGATAATATGTCTGTATCAAATATAAGAAAAATTAAGTGTGATAAAATTGATTCTTTTGAGAAAAATGGAATCAATCCTTATCCGGCAAAAACAAGCAGAACTCATTCAATAAAAGATGTTTTGGATAGTTTTCCCAAGTTTTTTAAAACTAAGAAAAAGATAGTTTTGGTCGGACGCATTAAATCTATAAGAGGGCACGGAGCTCTAACTTTTATACATTTTTGGGATGGGAGCGGACAGATACAGGCTTTCTTAAGAAAAGATAAGCTCGGAGTGAAAAAATATAAGTTCTTTTCTGATAATTTTGATTTAGGTGATTTTATTGAGGTTAAAGGAATTCTTTTTAAGACTAAAAAGGGGGAGAAGACAATTGAAGTAAATGATTTTAAGATTCTATCCAAAAGCCTGCTTCCTCTACCGGAGAAATGGCATGGGTTTAAAGATATTGAAGAAAGATATAGAAAAAGATATTTGGATTTAATTTTTAATCCTGAAGTCAGGGAAAAATTCAAGATAAGGTCTGAAATTATAAATAAAATTAGACATTTTTTAAATGAAGAAGGGTTTTTGGAAGTTGAAACTCCCATCTTCCAATCGATCTACGGCGGGGCAAAAGCAAAGCCTTTTAAAACCCATTTAAATTCCTTAAATATAAATTTATACCTAAGAATAGCAACGGAGCTTTATCTCAAGCGTCTTTTGATTGGAGGATTTGAAAAAGTTTATGAAATAGGCAAATGTTTTCGAAATGAAGGCATAGATAAATTTCATAATCCAGAATATACTCATTTTGAATTTTACTGGGCCTACGCAGATTACAATGATTTAATGAAACTGATTGAAGAAATGTTTAAATATGTCCTAAAAAGTATTTTTGGAAAATATAAGATTGATTATGAAGGAAAAGATATTGATTTTAAAACTCCCTGGAAAAAAATCGAATTTTCAAATCTTTTTAAGAAATATGTAAAAATTGATTTAGATAAAGTTACTCAAAAAGAACTTTTGATTAAAGCAAAAAAACTAGGATTTTCTTTTAAGAAAGATACTCCAAAAGCTGAAATTGCAGATGAAGTTTACAAGAAATTTTGCAGGCCTAAGATATTAAACCCAACTTTCATCATTCATCATCCGGTAGGATTTCAACCTTTGGCAAAATCATTAGAAAAAGATCCTAAAAAGCTTGCTAATTTTCAATTAGTGGCAGGGGGCCTTGAACTTGCAAATGCTTTCTCCGAACTAAATGATCCCTTAGAACAGAGAAAGAGATTTCAGGAACAGGAAAAATTACATAAGGAGGGATTTGAAGAAGCTCAAAGAATGGATGAAGACTTTTTAGAGGCCTTGGAATACGGAATGCCTCCAGCAGCCGGTTTCGGAATGGGAATAGACAGGTTGACATTATTGCTTACTAATTCACACAATTTAAGAGAGGTAATTCTTTTTCCAACAATGAGGAAGAGAAAAAAATAATTTTAAACTTTACTTATGATGGATATAAAATTCATTCGGGAAAATCCCGAAAAAATGAAAGGAGTTTGCCAAGCAAAAGGAGTTAAACTTAATATTGACTATCTTTTGTCTCTGGATGAAAAGAGAAGAAAACTGATAATGGAATCTGAAAAGTTAAGGTCCGGTCAGAAAAAATTGGGCAAAGATCAAAGAAATAAAGCAAAAGAACTTAAAGAAAAATTCAAGAAGCTTCAACTGAAGTTAAAAGACGTAGAAAAAGAATACAATGATTTAATGCTTCTTGTGCCAAATGTATATTCAAATGATACTCCCATAGGAAAGGGTGAAAGCGGGAATAAGGTGGTTTGTAAATGGGGCAAAATTCCTAAATTTGATTTTCCTATCAAAGATCATATCCAACTTGGAGAAGAATTAGACTTAATTGATTTTAAAAAGGGAGTTAAAACATCCGGCTTTCGAGGTCATTTTCTCAAAAATGAAGCCGTCTTGCTTCAAATGGCTATAATCACGCATGCAATTAAGAAGATGACTCTTAAGGGATACGAGCTGATGATACCGCCAACATTGGTTAAAGAATTTGTACTCTTGGGAAGCGGACATTTTCCTTCAGGAAGAGAAGATATATATCAGGTGGCAAATCCCGGCAAATTAGCTGACGGCACTTTTATCAAAGACCCTTTATTTTTAGCTGGCACATCGGAACCTTCTTTGCTTGCTTACTTCTCAGATACTATTTTCAAAGAGAGTGACTTGCCAATAAAAGTTTGTGGGTTTTCCCAATGTTATCGTTCGGAAATAGGAAGTTACGGAAAAGACACCAAGGGACTTTACCGTCTTCATGAATTTATGAAGGTGGAACATGTTGTTTTTTGCAAGAACGATAATAAGGAATCTGATAAATGGCTCGAGAATATGACAATGAATTCCAGAGAAATGCTTGAAGACATGGAACTGCCTTATCAAGTAGTTCAAGTTTGTACGGGTGACATGGGATCAGGCAAAAGAAAAATGTATGATATTGAAACATGGATGCCCTCAAGAGGAAATTATAGTGAAACGCATTCGGCATCCAATATGAGCGATTGGCAGCCCCGAAGATTAAATATAAAGTACAAGACAAAAGACGGTAAGATCAAGTACGTACACGCTTTAAACGACACCGTTATCGCTTCACCCAGAATTCTTATCCCGCTTTTAGAAAACTATCAACAGAAAGACGGAAGCGTTATGGTACCTAAAGTTCTAAGAGAATATCTTGATTTTGAACAAATTCCAAGCAAAAAACTCTAAATCTTTTTCATGAAGGAAGGGGCTGTCGTTATTGATAATATAAAGACCAATTATAGAATTGCAGGCTCGGGACCTGCTGTTCTTGTTTTACACGGATGGGGAAGTTCTTGTGATTCCTGGAAAAGAATGCAGAATCTTTTGGCAAAAGAAGGATTTTTTTCAATTTGTCTTGATCTGCCCGGTTTTGGAAAGACTCAAGACCCTCCTCCTTCGTGGAATTTAGAAGATTATCTCAATTTTGTTGAAGAATTCATAGAAAGAATAAGTGATATTTATAAGGATTTTGGAAAACCATTCTTTCTTTTGGGTCATTCTTTCGGAGGAAGGATATCAATAAAAATGGCTAAGCGGAGCCCTGAAAAGCTTAAGAAACTTATTCTATGCAATGCAGCAGGAATTAGGGTAAAACCCGGTCTTAAAACTAGGTTGCTCCTATTAATAGCCAGTCTGGGAGATATTGTTTTTTCTATAAAGCCCTTGGGGAAAATAAAAGATTTGGCCAGAAACTTCTTTTACATGTTTTTACGCAAAAGAGATTACATTAAGGCAAACCAAACAATGAAGGAGGTGATGAAAAACGTTTTAAAAGAAGATTTAAGGCCCCTTCTTTCAGATATAAAAACAGAGACCTTGATTGTCTGGGGTGGAAAAGACAAGATTGTTCCTGTAAAATGCGCCTACATGTTCAAGAAAGAGATCAAAAATGCAAAATTAGTAATTCTTCCAGCGAACAATCATAGCCCTCACTTAGAATCCCCGGAAATTCTTTCAAAGAAAATATCAGAGTTTTTAAAAAACAATGAAAACTGATCTTATTTTCATATTATTTTTAATTTTCTGGTTAATCGCTTTTAACAAGAAGTTTTTATTTTGGGTTTACCTTTGGCAGCTTAAAGAATATCATTTAAAAAGATTTTTTGCCCATTTTGAAACTAAAAAAGGCAAGGACCTTATTTTTGACAAACTCCTACTTTTAAAGATCCTTCTCGTTTTAGGGATAGTTTTTAATTTTCAATTCTCAAGAATTCCTCTTCTATTATTGTTTTTTACCGAATCGGTTTTAGCTTTCAACCGTCTCAGAAAGAAAACTTTGAAAAAACCCGTTTTGACTTCAAAGACAATTGCCATAATTTCAACTGGATTTTTGTTCCAGATTTTAGTAATTTTCCATCTTCTAGGAACATATGATTTTACTAAACCAATAGTCCTTATTTTATTGTTTTTAGATATTTTTGCAGTTTTATTTTCTTCTTTTTGCGTCTTCTTATGGCATCCATTATCTTATCTTTGGAGACTGAAAATAATTAAAGAAGCAAAAAGAAAAAGAGAGAAACTAAAAAACCTTTTAGTAATTGGCATTACGGGTTCATACGGAAAAACTTCAACTAAAGAAATTTTAGCTCTAATTTTATCAAAAAAGTATAAAGTTTTAGAAACAGAATCCCATCTTAATTCTGAGGTGGGAATTTCAAGATGTATCTTAAAATATTTAAAGCCGGAGCATGAAATTTTTGTTTGTGAAATGGGAGCTTATAATAAAGGAGGAATAAAATTGCTCAGCGAAATCGCAAAACCAAAAATGGGAATTCTCACCGGCATAAACGAACAACATATAGCAACATTTGGCTCTAAAGAGAATATAGTAAAAACAAAATTTGAGCTTTTAGAAGCTTTGCCCGAGAACGGGGTAGCTGTTTTAAATTGGGAGAGTCCTTCAATTCGTAATTATTTTGAATCTAAAAAAACTGATTTTAAACCAGAGATTATAAAATATTCTCTTCTAAAAGGCGGAGATATCTTAGTAAAAAATATTAGGATTGAAAAAGAATATATAAGCTTTAACCTTTTAAGCGAAAATGATTCTATATTTTTTAAGGTAAATCTGCTGGGAAGTCATAATATCTTGAACATTCTTGGAGCAGTTTTAATAGCAAGGGAAGTCGGAATGAGTTTAAAAGAGATTTCTGAAGCGTGTAAAGATATCACTCCCGATTTAAGCGGAATGAATTTAATTAAGAATCAAGAGAGCTTAAACGTTGTTGATGCAAGTTATTCTGCAAACCCAAATGGAGTAATCTCTCATCTTAATTATCTTAAAACCTGGCAGGGCAAGAAAATCATCATTATGCCTTGCTTAATCGAGCTTGGTAATTCTTCTGGTAAAATTCATGAAGAAATAGGTAAAAAGATAGGAGAGGTTTGCGATTTAGCAATCATTACAACCGAGGATAGGTTTAAAAATATTAAAAAAGGATGGCAGGAAACAGCTAGAAATTCTTCAGAGATCATTTTTGAAGATAATCAAAAAACTATTTTAGAAAAAATACAAATATTTACAAAAGAAAATGAGAGTCCTGAAAATATTATCTTGCTTGAAAGCAGAATGCCAAAAAAAATAATTGAAGTTTTAACTTCTTAAACATGAAGCCTATCTTTACATCCTTATCGCCGAATACAGAAAAAGATGACATCTTTCTGGCTTTAAAGCTCATCTTTTCTCCGTGGAAATGGAAAGACCGGAAAGCAAGTCAAAAGCTGGAACAAAAGATTAAAGACTACTTTAATATAAAGCATGCTTTTGTTTTTAACAGCGGAAGAAGTTCTCTCATGGCCGTTTTAAAAGCTTTAGAAATTGAGCCGGGAAAGGAAATTTTACTGCAAGCCTTTACTTGTAATGCAGCAGTAAATCCGTTATTAGATGCAAAACTAAAGCCTGTATTTGCAGATATTGATGATACTTTAAATATAGATCCTCTGAGCGTTAAAAGTAAAATAAATCAAAACACTAAGGCAATAATGGTCCAGCATACCTTTGGCTTTCCTGCTCAAGTTGAAAAAATTTTAGAAATTGCAAAAAAAAATAACTTATTTTTAATAGAAGACAACGCTCATGCTTTTGGAGCAAGCATTAATGGAAGATTATGCGGAACATTTGGAGATGTGACATTCCTGAGTTTTGGCAGAGACAAAATAATTTCTTCTATTTTCGGTGGAGCTGTCATAACAAACAATAATGAGATAGCAGAAAAAGTTGAAGATTTCCAGCAGAAAATTAATTACCCTTCAGCATTTTGGATTTTCCAGCAACTTCTTCATCCTCTTTTAACTAACTGGTTGATAATACCATTTTATAGTCTAAATCAATATCTTGGCAGAATTTTCTTAGGAGGATTTCACAAACTCTTGTTTTTATCCAAATCCGTTTATAAAAAAGAAAAAAACGGAGAAATCCCTTTTTGCTTTCCAAAAAAAATGCCAGGTGTTTTGGCCTTGCTTGCTTTAAACCAGATGAAGAAAATCGAAAAGTTTAATGAACATCGTCAAGAGATAGCCGATTTCTATATCAAAAATTTAAAAAATCCTAATCTTAAGCATGTCTTCTCACAATCCAAAGAAAGAAATGTTATTTTTATGCGTTACCCAATCCTATCAAATTTAAATACAGATGATATTTTGAAAAAAGGAAGACTAAAGAAGATTTTTCTTAATGATGGCTGGAGAAAAAGTCCGATTGTTCCCGTTGACACCAAACTTGAAAAAATGAACTACATCCAAGGATCTTGTTTAAAGGCAGAAAAAGCATCAAATACGATCATCAATTTACCGACCCACATTAACATTACTAAAAATAAAGCAAAACGAATTATAGATTTTTTAAACAATTATGGAAATTAAAAAAATAGAAAACAAAGAGATTTGGGAAGATTTTCTTTCTTTCTGCAGAGATAAGACTTTTTTACAATCATGGAGCTGGGGTGAGTTTAATAAAGCAATGGGGAATAAGATATGGAGGTTTGGCATTGGAAATGAGTCAGGCCTTTTGAGTGTTGTTTTAGTGATTGGAGCAAAAGCTAAAAGAGGTGTTTTTCTGCTTGTGCCTCACGGACCTGTAATAAAGGGTGGAGGATTAAAATCTAATACGGAACTTAAAACCGGCATCATTAAACTTCTTTCTGAAAAATTAAGAGCTTTAGGCAAAGAAGAAAAGGCAGCTTTTGCAAGAATAAATCCTATTTGGGAAAGAACACAAGAAAACAGGCAAATCTTTGAAGGAGCAGGTTTAAAAAGAGCTCCTATTCACGCTCATCCCGAAGCAAGTTGGAAACTTGACATCAGTCTTTCTGAAGAGGATCTTTTAAAAAACATGAGAAAAACAGCTCGCTATCTAATTCGTAAGGCGGCAAAAGATCGAGACATCGAGATTTTTCAAAGTGATAAAATAGAGGATATAAAGAAATTTGATAAACTTTACCAGCAGGTTGTTAAGAAACAGCATTTCATTCCTTTTTCAGTCAAATATTTGAACAATGAGTTAGCTTCTTTTAAAAAAGATAATCAGATATCTTTGTTTTTTGCAAAATATAAAGGAGAGATTGCGGCTTGTTCTTTTGTCATCTTCCATTCGAGTATTGGTTTTTACCATCACGCAGCCCTGTCTCCTAAGTTTAACAAATTTCCAATTTCCTATTACTTACAATGGAATGCGATAAAAGAAGCAAAAAAGAGAGGGTGTAAATTATATGATTTCTGGGGTTACGTTTCTCCAAAAGAGAATTCTAATCACCCTTGGGCAGGACCAACACTTTTTAAGATGGGGTTTGGAGGAAAAGCCTATTTATATACAGAAACGTATGATTTAATTTTATCTCCAAAGTATTATTTAACTTACTGTTTTGAAAAAATAAGGAAAATGAAAAGACATTTATGAGAAGAAAGGCGAAATTCAAAAGAAAACATTATAGAATTAAAAGAAAAAAATCTTTTTTACAAAATCGTTTTTTCTGGACTTTGCTTTTCGGATTGTTAATAGGAAGCAGTTTCTTATATTTCTTTTTTTTATCTTCGGTTTTTCAAATTAAGAAAATTGAAATCTCCGGAAATGAGAAGGTTCCTTTGAATGATATTAGAGAATTAATTGAAAAAGAAATCACAACCAATCTTCTTTTTAAAAACGTTAGAAATATATTTCTGGCAGACCTCGGCAAGACAAATAAAATCTTAACAAACCATTTTATTTTTATCGCTAATGTTGATTCTTTAAAAGAGATTCCAGATAAAATAATATTTAAAATTGAAGAAAGGCAGGCTGTACTGCTTTTTCTTTGTAATGAAAAATATTTTCTCTTAGACAAAGAAGGGATAGTTTTTGAAAAAGTTAATAACTGTTCTGAAAGTAATATAAATGAAAGACGAGTTGAGCAAGACCAGCAATGTTATCAACTAGAGGAAGCATTCCAATTTGAAAAGTTAGATGTGAGCGACGAACCTTTATTGGGGCAAAACGTAATAACAAAAGAAACTCTTGCAGATATTTTAAAAATAAAATCAAAACTAGAAAGTTTAAATATAAAAGTATTAAAAGGAATTTTAAAAAACGAAAGGCGTCTTGACATTGTAACAGGAGAGGGGTGGGATATATACTTTAATTTGAAAGAAGACTTAGACTGGCAATTAACAAAAATTGCCTTGATGCTTGAAAAAGAAATCTCCCCGGAGAAACGGGGAGAGCTTCAATATATTGATTTGAGATTTGATAAGGCTTATTACAAATAAGAACCTGTCTCGCTAACACTCAGCAGAACCTTGATTCGCTAAAGTATAGACATATAATCTTGAATTAAGCTTTATTCAATATAATAGATAAAAATAGATGTACCGGCTCTTGCCTTAGGTTCGTATCGATCTAACCAATCATAATAACCTGTTGGACCATCAAAACCTTTAATAGGTTCTCCTCTTCCCCCTTGCAGTAAAGTTGCAGAAATGGCAATCCATCCTTTTTGAGGACCCGACTTAGGGTCAAATCTTTCAAATTTATCTCCTAAATAATATTCAACATCCGAACCTCCAAAGTAATCAACCTTTATCTTATCTATTTTTTCGTCCTCAACATATTTTTTTAACCTTTTAAGATCCTGACCCCAGTCGAAGTTTGAATCAACGACATATTTGTATCCTCCTCTAGTACCTCCTCCTAGCTCGTTAAAATAAGAGAGGTAATACGGAAAACAACTTAAACTTGACCAAAGATACCAAAGAAACAAAACTGCTAAGATTGCTATAAAGGCCTTTTTAAAGGGTTCTTTTTTAATGCTCCTTGCAATTCTTATTGTTCCAAGAGATACCAAAATATATATGAAAGGGAATGTAGGCAAAACATGCCTCACCCCTATATTCAAATTTCCCATGATTGAGGCTGCCCAGTAAACACAAAGGAATATTATCATTGAAAACTCAACAAAATGAGATCTTATCCATTCTTTCGTTCTAGTCCAAAAGGATTTCTTTATTCTTGAAATCCCAATGAGAAGGACCAATAAAGTGAGAATATGAAAAGCCAAAGGCACCTTCAAGAAATAGACTACGGGGAAGTAGTATCGCCAAGAAGAAGCAGTAACCATTCCCATAAAATAGACGGTATTTCCAGAAGCGGTTCTTTGGGTTGCCATAAGAAGCCCTAAGAAATAATGGCCTATAGCTCTGATGCCGGGTTTATCAGACATCCATATGCAAAGATCTTTCAATGACCCCATAGGAGAAGACTCTAAAATATCAATAGTATCTGAAAGCTGTCTTTGGGGAGGATAATTCAAAACATGGAATTGATAAACGGGCCAGATAATAAAGATTAATGCTATCAATCCTGCAACAGAAGCCGATCCCAAATATTTAAGAGACAGCTTGAGGCGATCTTTTTTCTCACTCAATAGGATCTTGGTCAAGGTAATAATGGCAAAAAATGGTATTAGCAATACCAGAGAAAACTTTAAGAGTAGAGCAAATCCAAAAAATATTCCTGCGAGGATAATGTTTTTCCTGTCGGGTTTCTCAAGAAATCTTAACCAAAAATAGGTTGCAACAATAACTCCTAAACTTGCTCCAATATCGGTTGTAACCAATCTGCCGTGAGCAAGAAAAGTAGGAGAAAAAGCAAAAATAGCCAATACTAAAAGAGCTGTTTCCTTATCAAAAAAGTCTTTGGTAAATTTGAATAGAAACCATCCGAGAAGAAGCAGGATTAAAATCATAGGAATCCGAGCCCAAAAAACAATCTGATCAGGGTCGTTTCCTGATTTAAATAGAAATTCGTTTCCTAACCACCATTGAGAATTTACCTCATCGGTCCACGAAGGATGATCTTTTGGAAAATCAAGGTTTAAAAATAGAAGAGGCAAAGCGGCAATATCCTTTATTAAAGGAGGATGTTCTGGATTAATTCGAAAATCTTTTTGAGATAAATAGGAATAACCGGCCGGGGTATGCGCTAGCTCATCCATAGTATTGGAATCACCGATCATACTGAAAAATGCCTGCAGAAACATTAAAGAGAGCAGAGAAACAACAATTATATTAGTGGTACGATTATTTATAGACATAATTTTTACTTATCTTTTTAAATTTTTGCTTTTATTTTATATACCCAGACACCTTTTTCAGCTTCAATCTGTCCTTCAGGAAACCTCTTCCAAAGCTCAAAAAATAGATTTTCATCATAATTCATAAGAGCAATCACCGTGTCTCGGTCCGGGGAAGATTCAATTTTGTCAATTTCTTTTGGTTCCAAATATTCGGCTCTTAGTTTTTCAAATTTGGTTCTTTCAGTAAACATAATAGTTTGCGCAGAAACTGAAATTCCCGAAGGGTAGGGAACAGGCACCCCCAGCTGGTTAACCAAAACATATTTTTTTACTTCTTCTGGTTGTGAGTTAAGGAAGTCACCAATTCTTACATAACCCGTTGAAAAAGCGTTATTTAATTCTGGATTCATGCCCCAAGTTACAAAATAACGGAAGTATTGGGCAAAAATAAAAGAGGAAACAATTAATATCAAAGTGAGAGATAAGACAAGATAACTTAGGCTATTCCTTTCTACCTTAACCAAACTTTTGGCTTTTTGAAAGACAAACTCAAAACCCAACGCTGCAAGAATAAAGACTGCAGGGATAGACCCAACGGACCTCAAAGCATGGGGGACTCCTTCATATGTTAAAATTCCGGGCAAGAGCATGACAAAGAACCATACTAATATGAAAGAAGAAAGCCAAATAGCTAGATAATCTTTTTTCTTAAAAGCAGAAATGAAATATTTTGAACAAATAACAAATCCTATCAGGAATAATATTCCTACGGGCCAAAAGAGAACGGGCGATCCGGCAATATTATGGCGCCAATTAAAATCTCCAAAAATATTAAACATTCCCAAATGTTTGACGAAACTTTCTCCTAAAGCCAGAAGAAAATTATTACTGCTAAATACAGAAACATTTGACGCTCTGCTTACAAAATGAGACGGGTTCTTCAAGAAATAAATTCCAATAGGAAGAGAAACAATAAATATGCTGGCTACGAAATAAAAAGCAGGTTTCCAGAAAGATTTCTTAATATTTTTGCTTTTGCAAAACAACCACCAGCAGAAGAGTGACCAAAAAAGAAGCAGTACTGCTAAACGAAATCCGATATAAGTATAAAACCCTAAACCGAAGAAAATTCCCGCAGGAATAAAATTCCAAATCTTGTCTTTAAAGATAGCTTTAAAAAAGAAGTAAAATGAGTAAACCAACACAAATGGCACCAAAATACCTCTAAACCCAATACGGCTAAAATTAATATGCCAAAAAGAAACTGCAATAAAAAAGCTTGCCAGAAGAGCAATTCTCTCCGCCTTCCCGCGGTCCTTGAACATTTTTAAAAAGATTTCTCTGGTCAAGAGAAATAAACCCGGTACAGTCAATATCCCAATAATTGCAGAAACCAATCTTAAAGAAAAAACACTTTTCCCAAAAGCAAGAAAACTCATGGATAAAAGACTAAAATATAGACCCTCCCGACCATTATTCTCCGGATAAAATATCTTTCCCGGCGAGGATATAGCTTCATTACCATTTAGTGCTTCGTCAGGATAAAGTCCGGGAGGAATAGTATCAAGCTTATATATCCTGAAAAAAGCAGCTAAAAGAATAATAGCTATTAAGATAAAAATATATTTTAGTTTTTTATTCATTTTTAATATTAAAATTTAGTGTGAAAACAACTCTTATTCCTTCTTGTCATATTAGCACAAATTTCAAAACACTTTATTGTGGATAATAATCAATTGGCAGTCAGACTTCTTGACTGCTAATCTATATTTGCTATAATTACAAGTGGAGAAGAAATACAAAAGTTTACTTTTAGATTTCAACCAAACGCAGTAATTATCTGAAGCGGCAAAGCCGCCAAAAGCATAATACATATTGATGATAACTGAACGCCAAAAAAATATATTAAATGGAATAATTAAAGAATATATTAGTTCCGCAGATCCAATTAGCTCCCAATTACTTGAGGAAAAGTATGAGTTGGGAATTTGTCCTGCAACAATAAGATCAGAAATGCAAAAACTAACAAATGAAGGATTTTTATGCCAACCGCATACTTCTGCAGGAAGGATTCCGACAGACAAGGGATATGAATTTTTTGTAGAAAAGTTATTTGAGAAGATATTCTCGGGACAAGATAAAAGTTTTAATTTAGAAGACTGGTTTTGGAAAGAATCCGAGGACATATTGAAGCTTGCCTCCCTGATAACAAGAGATGTAGCAGAAGCTTCTTCGAATTTAGCTTTAACATATTTAATTGAAGATGAAATTTTATGGAAGGAAGGATGGGAGAATATTTTGAAGGAACCTGAATTTGAAGAAAAGGGACAAATTGAACATTTTATTGATTTTTTAAAGTCGTTCGAGGCTAATATTAAAAAGACTTATGATGATCATCGAATCCAAATTTATATCGGGAAGAATCCCTTTTCAAAGTTTCACGATTTTAGTATAATACTTTCCGGCTGCCGTTTTCCAAAAAAACAAAAGGGGTTTTTAGCAATCCTTGGTCCCAAAAGAATGAATTACGACCGTAATATTAATTTAATAAATTTTGCCGTAAAAAATCTAGAAAATATTTAAAATGCAAGAGAAAAAACAAATAAAAAGAATAGAAAAAACTGATTTAAAACACATAAGAAAGAAATTTGAAGAATGTCGGAAAGAAGCAAATGAATACTTGGCCGGATGGCAAAGAACTAAAGCAGATTTTTTAAATTATAAAAAAGAAGAAGCAAAAAGAATCTCAAACATTTTGGAATATGCAAGAGAAGAATTAATTTTAAAAATTCTGCCAATATTGGATAATCTTGAAAAAGCAGAAAAAGAAGTTCCGGAAAAACTTAAAAAAGAAAGTTACCTTAACGGTATCTTTCAAATAAAGAGCCAGCTTGAAGATCTCCTTAATAAAGAAGGGGTTGAAGAAATAAAATCACTGGGAGAAAATTTTAATCCAAAATTTCATGAAGCAGTACAGGTAGCAAAAACTGAAAATGACTGCTCAGAAAAAATCATAAAAATAATTCAAAAAGGATATAAGATGAAGGGGAAGGTCATCAGGGCTACTAAAGTTAAAGTTTCAAAGTAATAAATTTAAAAGGTTTTAGTTTCAAGCCTGCTCATCTTTTTCGGTGGGCAGGGTTAAGATTAAAATAGAAAATCAGATAATAGTCTTTAGAAATTTAAAATTGTATTTCTAATTTCTGCATCTAATTTTCATATAATTATATTATGGCAAAAATAATCGGAATTGATTTAGGAACAACCTTCTCCGCAATGGCTGCAGTCCAGGCAGGAGAGCCTAAAATAATAGTAAACAAAGAGGGAGGACGAACCACTTCTTCGGTTGTTGCTTTGTCTAAATCCAAAGAACTGCTGATTGGTGTTTTAGCTAAAAGACAGCAAATTACCAATCCCGAAAACACAATTTCTTCTATAAAAAGATTAATAGGACATAAATTTGCAGATAAAGAAGTTCGGGCTAACTTGAAACATTTATCATATAAGTTAAGAGAAGCATCCAACGGAGATATTGAAGTGAAGATGGGGGAAAAATGGTACAAACCCCCCGAGATTTCTGCAATGATTCTCCAAAAACTAAAAAGAGATGCAGAAGCACAGTTTGGAGAAAAAATTGAAGAAGCCATTATCACATGTCCCGCTTATTTCAATGACTCTCAAAGAAAAGCAACAAAAGTAGCAGGAGAAATTGCCGGCTTTAAAGTAAGGAAAGTTATTAACGAACCAACAGCTGCAGCTCTGGCTTACGGCTTAATAAAGAAAAAAGATCAACAAATTCTGGTTTACGATTTTGGAGGAGGAACTTTTGATGTTTCTATCTTAGATGTTGGAGAGGACACTATTGATGTAATCGCAGTTGGAGGAGATACTCATCTTGGGGGAGATGACTTTGATTTGAGAATAATGAATTGGATAGTAGAACAGTTTAAGAAAGACCAGGGGATTGATTTATCAAAAGATCCTCTGGCATTGCAAAGGATTAAAGAAACAGCAGAAAAAGCAAAGATTGAACTTTCCAGCGTTATGGAAACGGAAATCAATCTTCCCTTTATTACTTCAGATGCTTCAGGTCCTAAACATTTACTATACAAATTAACACGTTCTCAACTGGAGAATTTGGTAGAAGATTACGTTTCAAAATCAATTAAGATAGTCAAGCAGACCGTTGAAGAGGCAAGAGAAGTTAAAGAGAAGAAAGTAACTATTAAAGATATTGATGAAATAATTCTCGTGGGAGGACAGACAAGAATGCCTAAAATTCAGGAAGAGATTAAAAAGATATTCGGCAAAGAACCTAATAAATCCATTAACCCGGATGAAGTAGTGGCAGTTGGAGCTGCAGTTGAAGCAGGAATTTTGCAGGGAGAAATGAAAGAAGTTTTACTCCTGGACAATACCCCTCTTTCTCTTGGTATTGAAACTTTAGGACAGACAAATACTATCCTAATACCAAAAAATACGACTTATCCTACCAGCAAAACTCAGATCTTCTCAACAGCCGCAGACAATCAGCCCTCTGTTGAAATTAAAGTTCTTCAAGGAGAAAGACCGATGGCTCAGGATAACAAGGTTTTGGGAAGGTTCATCTTAGACGGCATCCCTCCTGCTATGAGAGGAGTGCCTCAGATTGAAGTTAGTTTTGACATTGACGCAAATGGAATTTTAAATGTTTCTGCAAAAGATAAGGCCACAGGTAAAGAACAATCAATAAGGATTGAGAGTTCCTGCGGCATATCAGATGAAGAGATTGAAAAAATGAAGAAAGAAGCAGAAATACATGCAGAGGAAGATAAAAAGAAACAAGAATTGGTCGAAGCTAAAAACTTGGCTGAAAATCTAATTTACACAACCGAAAAAGCTTTGAAAGATGCAAGAGATAATGAAAAGATAAAGGAAATGAAAGAAGAGATTGAACAAAAACTTGAAAATTTGAAAAAAATAAAAGAAGGTGACAATATAGAAGAGATAAAAAACAAAACCGAAGAGTTGTCTCAAGTAGTTCAGAAAATTGGAGCCGAATTATATAAGGAAGCTCAGAAAAAGCAATCCGAATCGAAAAAAAGAAAACCTGAAGGAAGCGAAGAAAAGGAATCTGAAAAAGACGAAAAAGAAAAACCAGAAGAAGGAGAGCATAAAGAAAAAGAGAACTAGCATAACTTCAAACAAATTTAACTATTTATGAAAGATTATTACGAAGTTTTAGGTGTGCCTCGCAATGCTTCTCCCGATCATATCAGAAAGGCATATCACAGGCTTGCTCACAAATTTCATCCAGACAAAGGAGGAGATGAAAAGAAATTCAAAGAAATAAACGAAGCATACCAGATTTTATCAAACAAAAACAAAAAAGAGCAGTATGACCGCTTCGGAAGAGTTTTCGATGAAAACGGCTTTAATCAAGAAGCTAACGGTTTTGATTTCGGATTTGGTAATTTTAATCAGGATGAAAGTTTTAATTTTGACCTTGGAGACTTGGGAGATATGTTTGAGGGTATGTTTGGTTTTGGCGGAAGATCAAGAAAAGAAGATACAAAAAGAGGTGAAGACATTCAAATTGATATAGAAATTTCACTTGAAGACACTTTAAATCCTCAGGAGAAAGAAATTTCTCTATATAAATACGTACTTTGTTCGCGCTGCCAAGGAAAAGGAGCAGAGCCCGGAACCAAAATTAAAGAATGTTTTATGTGCCGGGGTAAGGGGCAAGTACAACAGATAAGAAAAACAATATTTGGTTCTTTTACTCAAGTTACCATTTGTCCCGAATGTAAGGGAGAAGGATATGTTCCAGAAAAACCATGTAATGTTTGCAAGGGTGAAGGTAGAATAAAAGACGAAGAAAAAATTAAATTTACCATACCTGCAGGAGTAGATACAAATCAAGTAATGAAAATTATTGGGAAAGGAGATGCGGGAAGAAAAAACGGGAAACCAGGAAACTTATATGTTAGAATATTAGTGAAGCCTCATTCTGTTTTCAAGAGAGAAGGTGATGATTTGTATTCAAGAATGCTTATTTCTTTTTCTCAAGCAGCATTAGGAGATGAAATAGAGATTCTCACCCTTGATAAGAAAAAGCTTTTGTTAAAAATTCCTGCAGGGATTCAATCGGGTAAGATTTTAAGAATTTCCGATAAGGGAATTCCCAGATTTTCTGGCAACAAGAGAGGTAATCTCTATGTTGAATTAATTGTAAAAACTCCAAGTAAGATAAGTAAAAAGCAAAAGGAACTCTTGCAAAAACTAAAAAAAGAAGGTATATAATACGTTTATTACTTGATAAAAATGTGTTACAGTTTTAATGTTGAAATCAGCTGTTTTACCAGTTAATTTTTTCTAAAAAATCAATAAAATAATAAAATAAGATAGTAAATAAATGGGTCCATAACTCAATGGCAGAGTAGTAGCCTTTTAAGCTATTAATCTGGGTTCGAATCCCAGTGGACCCACTTTTTTTATGACAAATTCATTATTAATAAAAAA
>CAZKKG010000005.1:0-6222 GCA_964553275.1 uncultured Candidatus Saccharibacteria bacterium | reverse complement strand
ATTAATAAAAAAATGTGAGAGATTAAGGAAAAGAGGCTTTACTCTTGGAGAGATCGTTAAAGCAACTCAACTTCCTAAAACTACCGTAGCAGAAAGGAAAATCTTATAAAATTCTGTAATAAAATTAATTTTTCCAAAGGTGTTTATATAAATCCTGAACGCAAAAACAGCATTTGGAAGAAAGAACTTGAGAAAAGAGAGATATTGAATAAAATCATTAGTTCTTATCGGAAATGAATTTTCAATAAACAATTTTCAAATATTGTTTAAGTTTTTCCAATATGATATATTAATCTAATGTTTAGGTTTCTAAAGAAGATTTTAAAGATTGTCTTTTTTGCTGCTATCATTGTCGGCATTTTTTCATTAGGACAATATTATGGAGAAACTCAATGCAAAACTTGTCCTCCTCAAGATTTAGACTTTTCCTTGTTCTGGGAAGCATATCATGCGATAAAAGAAAAATTCGCTAATAAGGATGATATTGACGAGCAGGAAATAATTTATGGAGCCATCTCGGGAATGACCGAATCTCTTGATGATGATTATACTATTTTCTTCAATCCGGAAGACACCAAAATCTTCATGGAAGATGTAAAAGGGACCTTTACCGGTGTAGGAATGGAAATAGGCATCAGAGACGAAATACTTACCGTGATTGCGCCTCTGGAAGGGACTCCGGCTCAAAAAGCAGGCTTTATGCCGGGAGATAAAATAATAAAGATAGATGATGTCTTCACTCTGGGGATTTCTACTGACGAAGCTGTCAGGCTAATAAGGGGACCCAAGGATACGGAAGTTACATTAACAATCCTAAGAAAAAACTGGGAAGAACCTAGAGAACTCAAAGTTAAAAGAGCAACCATTAAAGTGCCTTCTTTAAAATGGGAAATGATATCTTCTTCCGAAACTGACGAAGATAAAAATATCGCATATTTAAGAATTTATCATTTCAGCGAAAATGCAACAAAGGATTTTAAAGAAGCAGCTGTTGAGATTTTAAAAAGCTCTGCAGAGAAAATTATCTTAGATTTACGCAGCAATCCTGGAGGATATCTTTATGTCGCAAGAGACATTGCAGGATGGTTTCTAAAAACAGGAGATATTGTAGTGACAGAGGATTTTAATGGAGAAGAGCCAAGAAAAGAATATAAATCTTTGGGGCCCGAAAAACTTCTTTCTTACCCCATTGTAGTTTTAATCAATAGAGGAACTGCTTCCGGGTCAGAAATATTAGCCGGAGCATTGAGAGATAATAGAAATATTAAATTAATAGGAGAGGTCTCTTTCGGAAAAGGTTCTGTCCAAGAAGTGAAATATCTTTCGGGAGGTTCCAGCATTAAAATTACGATTGCCAACTGGTTGACTCCAAACGGCACCCTTATTACGGGGCAAGGTTTAGAGCCGGACATAGAAGTGGAGCTAACCGAGCAAGACTATATAGAAGGCAGAGATCCTCAATTGGAAAAAGCTATTGAAGTAATTAGCAAAATAAGGTAACATATTTTTAAGTAAACATATTTGATCATGAAAGTAATCATTCTTGAAGATATAAAAAAATTGGGCAAGAGATACGAAATAAAGGAAGTCAAAGACGGCTATGCCAAGAATTTTTTAATTCCTCGAAAAATGGCCAAGCTGGCTACAAGCAAAGCTATCCAATGGGCAGAAACTCAAAAGGAATTAGAAAAACAGAAGGTAGAACAAGAACTTCAAAAACTTCAAGAAATAGCTTCTAAAATGGATGGTTTTGAAATTATGTTCCCAGTGAAAGTGGGGGAAAAAGGAGAACTCTTCCAATCGATTAATGCCCAAAAAATAACAGAAAAGTTAAAAGAATCTGGTTTTGAAATTAAAAAAGATCAAGTTGAACTCAAAGATCCGATCAAAGATATAGGAGAATTTCCTGTTAAGATAAAGTTTGAACACAATTTGGAAACAGAGATAAGAGTAATTGTAAATAAAGAAAAATAAAACATAATATATCGCAACGATATTTCAAAGTTTAATTTGTTTGACCTATGGTCAAATATATTTTTATTGCCGGCGGCGTAATGTCCGGTATCGGGAAAGGAATAGCAACAGCCAGTATAGGCAAAATTCTGCAAAGTAAGGGTTTTACAGTGACAGCGGTAAAAATAGATCCTTACATCAATGTAGATGCTGGAACAATGAATCTTCTGGAACATGGAGAAGCTTTTATAACCAAAGACGGGGACCAATGCGATCAAGATATGGGAAATTATGAAAGATTCTTGGATGTAGAATTGACAAAGGACAATTACATGACAACGGGCAGAATTTACCAATCGGTCATAGACAGAGAAAGAAAATTAGGATACAAGGGAAAATGTGTAGAAGTTGTTCCTGACATTCCCAACGAAGTTATCTCTAGAATAAACAAAGCAGCCAGAAAAAATATGGCTGATTTTGTTTTAATAGAAATAGGAGGCACCATAGGAGAATATCAGAATATGTTGTTCCTAGAAGCAGCGAGAATGATTAAATTGAAAAATCAAAAGAACTTTATGTTTATTTTAGTCAGCTACTTGCCAATTCCAAAGATGATCGGAGAGATGAAGACTAAACCTACTCAACATGCGGCAAGAACGCTTAATTCGGCAGGCATACAACCAGATATAATTCTAGCTCGCGCTACTACACATTTAGATAAGAAAAGAAAAAGAAAAATATCCACTTTCTGCAATGTGAATATAGAAGATGTAATATCGGCTCCCGACGTCAAATCAATTTATAAAATTCCTATCAATTTTGAAAAGGAAGGATTAGGGAGGACAATCTTGAAGAAATTCGGAATCAAAGCAAAAACTAAAAAAGGATTAAAATCATGGGAACAGCTGCAAGAAACTATCGAGCATTCAAAAGAGAAGGTTAGAATCGGCATTATTGAAAAATTCTTTACCGCCAACGTTACTGCCTCAACTGATTGTTATCTTTCAATGACAGAAGCCATAAAACATGCTGCCTGGTATTTTAAGAGAAAGCTTGAGATTGTTTGGATGGATTCAAAAAATTATGACCCTTCAGAACTTCCGGACAAAGGAAAGCAGGCAAGAAAGAATCTAGACAAAGATTTAAAAACTATTGATGGTATAATCATACCTGGAGGATTTGGCGATAGGGGAGCTCAAGGAAAAATAGAAGCAATCAGATTTTGCAGAGAAAACAGGATTCCTTATTTTGGTATATCCTTAGGCTCAAGATTGGCGATAATTGAATTCGCTAAAAATGTTTGCAAAATTAAAGAAATTTGCAACAGTGAGTTTTCAGAAAAATGCAAGAATCCATTAATTGTTAAGTTAAAACATCAAGTTCTTGGAAATTCCCCGTGTGAGATAAAAAACGGAACAATCAGTTTTAGTGCCTATCTGCCTCAAAATACACCAAAAGAAAACATTAAGAATAGTATTCTCGTCCACGAAAGGCATCAAGATCAATATGCCTTAAATAATAATTTTAAAAAACATTTGCAAAAAGAAGGCATGATAGTATCAGCAGTAAATCCAAAAAACAAACTAGCAGAAATTATAGAATTAAAAAATCATCCTTTCTTTGTAGGAGTGCAATTCCATCCGGAATTCAAATCAAGGCCCTTAAATCCTCATCCCTTATTTAAGAAATTCACCAAAGCTTGCATTAAAAAAAGAGGTTAGATGTTAATCTAACTCTCTTAAGCTTCAAACAATTGAGTCCTCTTTTTAGGATTCAACGTTAACAATCTTGGCAATTCTTTGAGACCTGTTAAATCCTGTTTTCCTTTTTGTTGTAAACTTAACTTTGCCTTCTTTAAAAGCATATAAGGTATCGTCTCTGCCTCTTTTAACATTTTTTCCGGGAAGAAATTTCGTGCCTCTCTGGCGAATTATTATCATTCCAGGTTTTACCTTCTGTCCTTCATAAAGTTTGACTCCAAGGTATTTTGGCTGAGAATCTCTTCCTAAACGAGTTGAGCCTGCGGCTTTTGTCTTTGACATAATTTATTTCAAAACTTAATAATTTATGCTATTATGCTAACAAAAATAGCCAACTTCGTCAAGAATCATCAGGCGGACATCATATTGGTCATCGGGGTAGTTTTAATATCTTTGCTTTCTTTTGCTGCAGGATACATTACAGCAAAGAATCAAGAAAAACAACCTTTGAAAATAGAATTTAAGGAAAACTTAACTTCTTCTTTAGATGAATTGAGTAAAAAGGTCTAAATCAAAAAGAAAATTTCATGGAAAAAAAAGAAATTAAAATTAGAATAAAAGACGAAGATATCAAGGGAACATATTCGAACCTGATGATAGTAAGCCATAGAAAAGAAGAATTTTGCCTTGATTTCATAAACACTTTTAATCCTCCCATATTGAATGCAAGAATCATTACAAGCCCGGCACATTTGAAAAGGATGATTGGTGCCTTGCAAGAAAATATGAAAAAATACGAAGAGCAATTTGGAGAAATTGAAGCAAGTCAAGGTACTCCTGAAACAGTTTTAGGGTTTCAACCTCCAATGTCAAAATAGGAAATTAAATATGATTAATTTTGAAGAATTTCAAAAAATAGAATTAAAAATAGCAAAAATCTTAAAAGCAGAAAAAATTGAGGGGTCTGAAAAACTCATAAAGTTACAACTGGATCTAAACGAAGGAGAGCCAAGACAAATTTTAGCAGGAATAGCTAAATCTTACGAACCAGAAGATTTAGTAGGCAAAGAGTTAGTGATTGTGGCCAATCTTGAACCCAAGAAGATTTTTGGAATGGAGAGCAGGGGAATGCTGCTTGCTGCAGACGATGACGGAAAGCCCGTACTTCTAAAACCTGACAAAGAAGTTTCTCCTGGAGCAAAAGTAAAGTAAACTTAAAATGCAAAACAAAGTTTATATCATAAACTCGAGAGGGGAAAAAGAACTTTTTTCTTTAAAAAAAGTTTACCGTTCTGCGAAAAGAGCAGGGGCAAGTCCTTCCTTTGCCAAAGAGATAGCAAGAACTATTGAAAAAGAAATCTATCCGGAGATTAAGACATCTGAGATTTTCAGCAAGGTAAAGAGAATGCTCAAAAAAGAAAAGCCAAGTTCTGCTTTAAAGTTTTCTTTAAAAAAAGCGATGAGAAAATTAGGCCCTACGGGCTTTCCTTTTGAGAAATACATAGGGGAAATACTATCAAGAAGCGGATACAATGTAAAGCTCAACCAGACAATACCGGGACATTGTTGTTATTACGAAATAGATTTTTTAGCAAAAAAGAATAATATTCTTTATGTGGGAGAATGCAAATATCGTAATCTTGCCGGAGGAGTTGTCCACTCAGACATAGCCTTGGCAAATTATGCCCGTTTTATTGATATCAAACAAGGAAATTTCTTAAAAAAGAAAAGTAACCATTATTTTGAACCAAAGAATAAAATCAAGAGTATTCTTGTTACAAATACTAAATTTACCTCAAGGACTATTAGATATTCAGAATGTGTAGGCGTAAATCTTCTTGGATGGAACTATCCAAGAAATAAAGGATTGGAATACCTCATAGATAACGAAAGACTATATCCCATAACAATCCTTGACTCTTTAAGACAATACATGAGCAACGTTTTTGTCGAAAGAAGGATGATGCTCGTGCAAAACCTTTTAGAAATAAATCCCGACAAATTTTCAAGGGAAACTAAAATACCGAAAAATCACCTCATGAAGGTAATAGGGGAGGCAAGAGCATTAATAAAAGGATAAACATGACAAGAGAAAAAGCTTTAGAAATCTTAGAAGAAAATCTAACTAATAAAAATCTAATAAAGCATTGCTTGGCTGTAGAAGCGATAATGATAGCACTGGCACGCCATTTCAATCAAGACGAAGAAAAGTGGAGTCAGACAGGCCTTCTTCACGACATTGATTATGAAAAGGTTAAAGATGACCTTTCCCAACATTCGCTTTTGGGAGCTGAAATGCTTAAAGATTTAGGAATAGATAAAGATATTTGCCAAGCCGTAAAAGTCCACAATGAAACTCACGGAATTTCGCCTCAAACATTAATGGAGAAATCTCTTTTCGCCTGCGATCCTCTGACGGGATTAATTGTGGCTGCAACTTTAGTGCTGCCATCAAAAAAAATATCTGATTTGACAACTCAAAACACTCTTAACAGATTTAAAGAAAAGTCTTTTGCAAGGGGAGCGAATAGAGAGATTATCAAAAGATGTGAAGACCTTTTAGGTTTAA
>CAZKKG010000004.1:0-32257 GCA_964553275.1 uncultured Candidatus Saccharibacteria bacterium | reverse complement strand
TTAGTAAAAGATAACAAAAGAGATGCTTTAAACATCTCTTTTTAAATAGAATATTCTTAAGGCGTTTATATGTTAAGCGCTTTTTTCATTTCAAAACTAATTCCGCTTTTTTCTTTTAAAACATTTGTTCCGTAACCGTCGTTTGCCAAAACTACGGAATCTTTTAAGAATTCAATTTCAACTAATCCTTTCTTAAGAGGCCTAAAAACCAAATCAATCATATTTGCTTTTTTCTCAATGCCCGGAAACGGTTGCAGAGAAATTATGGTTAGAATGCCCTTTTTTTCATCGTTGTTTTCAAGGAAGATTGAAAAGTCAGAGTTTGCCTTATCGGTTCTTAAGAATTCCAAATCATCTTTCGGATATTTTAGGCTAGCTAAGACGGTATTGATTGACTGATCGTTAGGGTTAACTATAATGCTTAATTTTATCTCATCTTGTTCGGGGTAAGTGTCTTTTTGCTCTAAAATCTCACTTCCTTCTTTTTTCGAAGCAAACATCTGAACTATTATTGTCTTTTCTCCTTCATCTTTAAAGTTTCCAGATATTACTGCTACTCCTATATCTTGGTACTTTTCGTTTAAGATATTCTTTCTGTGAGAAGGGGAGCGCATTAAAGCTCGAACAGTTTTTTCGTTGTTGAAGAATCCTTTTGCCAAATTCTCTCCGGCATATTTATACTGGTATCCTGATTCTTTTATCCAATGCCAGGGCGTTATATCGTCGGGACTTAAATGATCAAAGTATCCCTTTTCAAACATGTCTTTAACTTTTTCTTCAGCAGCTCTGTTTAATGATCGATTTTCTCTAAGCGGTGAAAGATTGTTTTCCTCTCTGAATTTGTTTGTAAGTGATATCGTTTCTTCAATATCAGAACTTTCAGACAAAAGATCTTCATTAAATTGAATGCTTAAAACAGCAGTTTCTCTTTCTGCTTTGTTGGGAATCCTTTCAGAGAATTCTTGAGAATGTGGAAGATTTTCTTCTTTCACTTCAAAATCCTGCTGGGATTCTGTTATTGAGGGACTGGAACAAAACGCAGGGCTGACAAAAGCAAAGCTTGCGACAAGAGTTGTTCCAATAATTTTTCTAAAAAACATAAGAAGCCTTAGTGAAGACTTCTTTACTTTTTTGCTGAGACATAGCAAAAACAAGATTGTCTCAAGCAAATAAGTGACCGGTTGCGCCACTAACTCCCCTTAATCCAGGCGCCCATGTTAAGGATTAAGGTTCAAAGTCTTCACTTATTGATATTAATTTTTCAAATTAAAAAACCTTTCTGAGAAGGTTTGATTTACAAATACTAGTAAAAAGATTAATATGACTTAATCAGAGACCGGTTACGCCATTGGCTCATTGCAATCTAAGGCGTCCAAATAAAGATTGCAAATCACAGCCTTCTCTAATTAGTTTTTTAGCTTATTAAGAATATTTGTCAAGTGTCTATGCTTATAAAAGTCAAAGTTTTTCCCGATTCGAAAAAGGATGAAATAATTAAGAAAAAAGAAGATAGTTTTGAAATCAAGGTAAAAGAAAGACCGATTGAAGGCAAAGCGAATAAAAAAGCCTTGCAACTGCTTTCTATTTATTTAAAGGTTTCTGAAAAGAAGATAAGAATGGTCAGAGGTTCTAAAAAGCGGAATAAAATATTTGAGATTTTTTGAATTATATTAAAAAGAGCCAATTAAGATTTTTCTGGAGCAAAAATTGAAAAAGTCATGTCTTAATTGAACTTTTTTATTTTATAAAAAAGACCCTTATAAAAAGGGTCTTTTTAAATAACTAGGTAATGATGTTTTTCATCTTAATCTTCTTTATCTTTCTGCTTTCCCTTTCTAGAATGACGGGTCTTAGCTTTTTAAAAGCATTTTCCAAGGTAATGCAAATTTTGTCTCTTCTTTCTTGTTCAAAGTATTGAAACAGCTTCTTTAACCGTTGAATCTGGGCAGACTTTATTCTTTTAAGGTACGGCTGAACTTTTATTGAGTCCAGTCCTGCCAAAAGATTAACTTTTCCCTGAGAAATCTCTTTAACTATTCTTTCTATTCTTTCCTCGGTTGCTCCTTCCCGTATCTCTTTAATAAATTTAGCTAGTCTCTTGTAGATTATCAAGAATATTTTTTCTGCTCTTAATTTCTCATCAATTAGTTTTCTGGTTCTTAATATAACAGCTTGGGTTATTTCTTCAATTTCACCCAACCTTTCAAGTAAATCAACAGTAGTTTTTCCACTTTCAATTGCTATTTCTTTTTTTCCTTTTTTACTTAGGATAATATTGCTTAGTCTTTTCTTAGCTTTCAATTTGAATTCGTTAGTGGATTTTTCAATCTTTTCTTGCGATTTCTTAAATTCTGAAAAGATAAAATTGAATTGTCTGTATGTTAGTTCTTTCGGTTCCAGAAGCTTCTCAATAATCCTCTGAAGATTCTTAATCAACTTATTTAAGTAATGTACCTCTCCGGGTAAAAGCAATCTTTCTTTTCCGATATTTGCTGTTATGCCGTAGTATCCTTCTATTATGTGCATACCTTGTCTAATGGCAGTTTCTATATCAGGCAAGGTATTTTCAACTAAATTTTGTTTCTTTTTCCAAAAGACCCTTATTCTGCCTTCTTTGTCCACTAAGACCTTCTGATCAAGTTCCTGAATTACCTTGAAATTAATTTTTATACCTTTCATTCATTACACCTCCTATCTTTTTAAATAACTATTACGGATTATGATAGAAATATTTATTTTTGTCAATATTTTATTTCTTGGACAAGCGACTTAAAAAAGCGTATAAAGTAAATAAGAACAGTTTTGTTTTATGAAAGATTTATTTGATGAAAATTTAGAAAAAAGAATAAAAGTAGAAGCACCGTTGGCCGAAAGAATGAGGCCGAATGATTTTGGCAATTTTTGCGGTCAAGATGAGTTGATAGGCGAAAAAAGTCCTCTCAGAAAAATTATTCAAAGCGATAATTTAAACTCTTTGATTTTTTGGGGACCGCCAGGTTCAGGTAAAACAACTTTGGCTAAGATCATTGCCTTAAAAACGAAGGCGGAGTTTGTAAGCTTTTCAGCTGTGGCCATCGGGGTTAAACAAGTTAAAGAAGCAATAGAAGAGGCAAAAAACAGACTGAAATTTAAAAACAGAAGAACAATTGTTTTCATTGATGAAATTCATCGATTCAACAAAGCTCAGCAAGATGTTCTCTTGCCCTATGTTGAGAACGGTACAATAATTCTAATAGGGGCAACTACAGAGAATCCTTCTTTTGAAGTAATTTCTCCTTTATTATCACGCTCGGCAGTTTATGTTTTAAAACCGCTTTCATTTGAAGCATTGGAGAAAATTATTATCCGATCGTTGAAAGATAAAGAAAGAGGTCTTGGTAAAAGAAAATTGAGAATTACCAAAAAAGCTCTCGGAAAAATTATAAATTTCTCTGACGGTGATGCTCGTATTGCCCTTAATGCCTTGGAATTCGTTGCAAATTTTAAGAAGATTGAGAAAAAAGATTTAATAGATGAAAAAGCAATCTCGGAAATTCTGAAAGAACATGCCTTAAGATATGACAAGGGAGGAGAAGAACATTATAATCTAATCTCTGCTTTCATTAAAAGTATGAGGGATTCTAGTCCCGATGGTGCCTTGTATTGGTTAGCTCGAATGATTGAGTCGGGAGAAGATCCGAAATTTATTGCAAGACGAATGGTAATCTTTGCCTCGGAAGATATTGGAAATGCCGATCCCCAAGCCTTAAGAGTTGCGGTTTCTGTTGCTCAGGCAGTAGAATATGTCGGACTGCCGGAAGCTCAGATTAATTTAGCCCAAGGGACCACTTATTTAGCAACAGCTTCCAAAAGCAACGCTTCCTATACCGCTCTGCTTGAAGCGAAAGAAGATGCAAAAAAAGGTTCTTTTGGGGTCCCTCTGCATTTGAGGAATGCTGTTACTTCTTTGATGAAAAGATTGGGGTACGGCAAGGATTATAAATATGCCCATGATTATCAGAAAGGGGAAGTAAAACAAAAGCATTTTCCAGAAGAGATAGGGGAAAAGAAATATTACAAACCGTAAAAATTAATGAGAAGAGAAGATTTTGAAAATTTAGTAGATGAAGCCATTTTCGCTCTGCCCAGAAATATAAAAGACAAAATGGATAATGTTGCTGTTTGCGTTGAAGAAAATTGTTCTCAAGGAGAATTAAAGAAAAGGGGAACCAAAATTTCAGGAATTCTCTTGGGGCTTTACCAAGGATATCCAAAAACTGTCTGGGCAAGAAATGGCATTAGCGGAAGATTGCCTGATAAAATTACAATTTTTCAAAAACCCATTGAAAGTATTGCGAAAACGAAAGAAGCTGTAAAAGAGTTAGTTAAGATTGTTGTTTGGCATGAAATTGCTCACCATTTCGGCTTTAACGAAGAAGGAGTTAGGGGGTTAGAGCTAAAATGGAGAAGAAAACAAAAAGAATAAAATTATTGGCAAGAATATAAGTTTTATTTTTTAAAAAGAATAGTAAAATAAAGAATAATTATGGATTGTAAAGAAAAAGAAAATTTAGAAAATTGTCCTTGCACTTATCCCGGATGTTTCAGGAAGGGCAGGTGCTGTGATTGTATAAAATATCATAGAGAAAGGGGAGAGCTGCCTGCTTGTTTCTTTTCTGAGGAGGCAGAAAAAACATACGATCGTTCAATAGAAAAACTTATTCAAGGCAGGCAGAACTAAATTGTACATTTATCCTCTTGACAAGAACGCAGTATTTGTTAATATTAATTGGGCTTTTAAAAACTAAATAAACATTATGGTACCGGAACGATATTGCCAGATTAAATTTGAAGATTCAGATCTTTGTCTTTTGCACCTCCTTTTTGGAAAGAGTGAAGAGAAGCGGAAAGCAATATTTTTCCGGTACCGCTATATATTTAATAAGAGAATTTATTTCTTATTAAAAAAATCCTCTCGTTTTTATTAAAACGAAAGGATTTTATGTTTTATCAATTTTATATTCTTTTTGTGTATTGGCCGTTTTCCGTATTAATTTCGATTGTATCTCCTTTCTCAATAAATAGAGGAACATTTACTTTTGCTCCCGTTTCTAAAGTCACTATTTTTGTTCCTCCTTGAGCTCTGTCTCCCTTGACTCCCGGGGGAGATTCTTTCACTTTGAGATTTACTTTAATAGGCAAAGAAACATTAATAATTTTTCCTTTAAAGATTTTACCGACTAATATTTGATTCGGTTTGAGAAATTGCGATGCTTGGCCAATCACTTTTTCCGTCAAAGAAAATCTTTCTTTTGGATTTTCCTTTGTAGAGAACCAAAAAATATTACGGTGGGAGTAGAGAAACTTTATTTTAACTTTCTTTATTTCAATTTCTTCAAATTCATCGGAGGGATGGAATGTTTTAGAAATAAGGTTGCCCGTAATTAAGTTTTTTAGCTTTGCTTGGGAAACTGAAGAACCTCTTCCTTTAAAAAGGAAAGAGGTCTCTTTTATTTCATAGGGCTGGCCGTTTATGGCTATTGTCTGGCCTTTTTTTAATTCATTAAAAGACAGCATATCATTTTAATATTTTTCCAATAAAATCAACGTGTCCTCTCAAAAAATCTTCAGAAGTTGTTGGGCTTTTTCCCTGTAATTGAAGCTTTTTAATGATTAAAAAATCTTTTCCGGCCTGAACTGCTATTTTTTCATTTGAAGCGATGTAAACTTTACCGGGAACTCCGAAAGGACCTTTTTCTGTTTGTTTTAGGACTTCGGCTTCAAGAATTTTTAACATTTTTATGCCTTTTGGAGAATTTTCTTCTTCGAAAAAAGCAAAAGCGCCTGGCCAGGGATAAAAAGCCCTAACTTTTCTTTCAATCTCTTGAGCTGAGTTTTTCCAATCAATCTTACCGTCTTCTTTTTTAATTATTTTGGTATGTGTTACTTTTGATTCATCTTGGGGTCGGCATTCTATACTGCCTTTGATCCATTTGGGAATAACATCGATGAGGAGTTCTGTCCCCAGTTTTGCAAGTTTTATTGATAACTGCTCGCAGGTTTCATTTTGTATTTGAAGCTTGATTGATGCAATTACTGGTCCGTGGTCTATCTTTTCGTCCATTAAGATAATACTTGCTCCCGTTTCCTTTTCTCCTTTCAGGATTGCATATTGAATGGGCGAGGGCCCGCGATATTTTGGAAGTAGGGAAGGATGAATATTCAAACAGCCGAACTTAGGAATGCTTAAAATCTCTTTTGGTAAAATTTGTTTGCAGGCTGCCACAATTATTAAGTCAGGATTAAAAGCAGAAATCTTATCTTTAATATCTGAAATCTTTTCCGGTTGTAATATCTTTGTTTTGTATTTTTGAGCCAAATCCTTAACCGGGGGAGCGGTAATTGTTCCTTTTCTTCCAACGGGTTTATCGGGAGAAGTTATGACGAGTTGAGGACCAAAATTCTCCTGGTAAAGTTTTTCCAAAACCACTGCCGCAAATTCGGGCGTGCCCATGAATATTATTCTAGGATTTACATTTTTAGGCTTAGGATTTTTCATATCTAATTCAAGATTATATGATTATTCCTTAGCGAATCAAGGTTCTCGAGCGAAGCGAGAGGTTCTTATTTTACTATTCTCCATTCTATGTCTTTTTCTTTTGCTGCAAACTCAAGCCATCTTCCATCGGGGCTGATGACGAACCATTTCTTTTTTGTTTGAGACCAAACCATTGGGTCTCCCCGGTAAAAAGGCTTTTTAACAATTTCTTTTGGTTTTAACCTGTCCAATTCCAGCCATTTTTTAAAGACAGTTTCAATAGCGTAATCCAGGTTTCTTGAGTTTGCCCATTCTGCCACTTTATTCATTGCTTCCTCAGCTTTTTTAACTGATCCGGCAAGTTCCAAGAGTTGCTTTGCGGGTTTTGTAAATCTTGAATAAATTATTCTTTTCTTTTTTGCGTCGTTCTTAATTTCTCCTAAAGTCAGGCCCTTGGTTTTGAAATAGCAGGTAACGATTTGGCGAATAGCAGTTTCTTTTTTTAATTCTTCGTAATACTTAATCTTTCCTTTTTTTAAATATTCTTCTATCTTACCAGCAATGCTTTTGCCTACGCCTGAAATTTGTTCAAGACCTTTAAGGCCTCTTTGTTGGTAAACCTCAGAAAGGTCCTCTTCCAAGTTTTCTAAAACCTTAGCTGCTTTTCTATAAGCCTTTGGCTTGTATGTTATTCCTTTAATGTCTAAATATTCTCCTGTCCGATATAGTATTTTAGCAATTTCTTGATTAATCATTTTTCTTTAAATTTTCTAACAGAGAATTTATAAATTGCTAATTTTTCTATGTTAGGATTTATTTCTCCTTTTTGGCAAGCAACGGAAATTTGTTTTTCTATTGTGTCAATCCCCCGGAGGCCGGGAAGTAGGAGAGCAGATTTAAGAGGAAGCCCAACAGTCTTTACTATTATACCATACTTTTTTGGATTGAGTTCTCTTATATTATCAATCAACTGGGGCTGCTCTAAAAGATATACGGTATATCTTAATTCAGAGAGTTCCTCTTTTTTAATTGGTCCGAACCTATAGTCTTCTGTTGCAGCCGAGACAGCATTTTGTATAATTTCTTCTGCAATGTTTTTTTGAGTTGGCAGATAAGTGCCTATACAAGCTCTCAGGTTTCCATTTTTCTCTATGGTTACAAAAACTCCTTTCTTTTGGTTTAGAAGCTTTTTAGGAGTGTTTTTTGGAAAAGATATGAATTCTTGTTTTTCTATAAATGTTTCTACTGCCTTTTTTGCAAGACTGTTATGGGGATTCATTTTTTTTGATTTGATTTGATTTTTAGATAATTTGGCAAAGGATATTTTTTGAATTCTTTCAAAAAGTTCTTTTTATAAATCAACCTTGAAAATGCTTCTGCTTCCATTTTAGTTCCGGTTAGAGCATTATGAGGTCTTGGTTCTTGGGGCAGTCCTACGTATTTCAAAGTTTCATCCAAACTTAAATTGCTTTTCTTTTTAATTAAATCTTTATTTTGGAGCAGGTGGTGGAAGTAGCTTAAAGTATGGAGGTCGAATAGACGATGTCCGAAATTCCATTTGCGGTCTATTCTTTCTGCGCTTTTTTTGAGAAATCCTGCATCCAACCAAACATTTTCTCCGGCTAAAATTTTTTCTTCTATTTTTTCTGCCCAATTAAGGAACTCTTCTGTCAATTCTTGGCAACTTTTATTTTTTCTATTAAGATCCTCTGCTGAGAAACCATTGATTTCCAATGCTTTTTTATCTATCACCGTCCCGTCGAGAGGGCGGCATTCTCCGTAAAATTGATTTTCAGGGTTAGAAAAGTCTAAAGCGCCAATACTTACAATTGAATTCTTTGTTGGGTCAAGTCCCGTTGTTTCTATATCAACTATAATCATAGTTTAAAATTAAACACTAAATACCCAACTCCAAAAGGAGCTTGGTAAGATAGGGCTTCAGGCTGCCAATCAATGTTCTTTAAGGCGCCAAGCAAGATTAATATCGACCTGTAAGCACATTCACCGGCCTCTTCTATCAATTCAGGTTCGATGTTTAAAATTCCCTCAATATCTTTTTTCTTTAAAGATCTAATAATCTTTTCATCGAATTTTTTTGCCTCGGGGGAGAATCCTGCAGGAGCTTCAGGGGTCAGCCTGTGCGAAAGGTCCCCGGAAGCGATTATTGCTGTCGATTTCTTTTGGTTTGCAACTTTTGCCAAAATTTCACCAAACTTCAAATGGCTTTCAATATCGGAAAAAGAATAGACTAAAGGAACTATTTTAAAATCTTGGTAATGTTTGGAAAGATAATAAAGAGGGACTAAAGTGCCGTGGTCGATCTCTTCCGAATCCAATACCTTTAAAGGTATTTCTTCTTTTGAACAAAACTCTTTTAACTCATTTATCATTTCAAGGTCATTCTCAAAGACTAATTCTGTTTTAAAATCTCCGAAGTTGTAAAAATGTCCTTTTAGGATAGGGGAGTTGATAAGGGTAAACCGGTCAAAATTAATTGGGCCGTGGGGCGATATAACGAAAACTGTTTTTGGTAAGGCTTTTGCAAAAACTTGAGAAAGTTTTTCCATTGCCCCAATGGTCTCTGAAACTTTTTTAAGATCAGACTCTTTTCCGATAGTGGGTATGATAATAGGGGGATGGGGACAAATTGAAGCAAATTTTAACATGTTACCTTAAGATTAGATTTAAAACTTTGCTGCATTTAGGACACTTTCCATTTTTGTCGTATCTTTGAATAAAATATCCTTTTCTTTTAATTACTACACTTTTGCACTTGGGGCAGAAAGTGTTTTCTGATTCAAGACCGGGGAAATTTCCCGTGTAGACGTAATCTAAGTTTTCTTCTTTTCCTATTTGGTAAGCTTTCTTTAAAGTTTCCAGGGGGGTGTTGGGAATATCCTTCAATTTCCAAGAAATCGCTCCGCAGAATTGGGTTATATGCCAAGGAGTTTGTTTCCCCAACTCTTTTTTTATGAATTGGGCTATTTTCCTTATATTATCTTCTTTATCATTTAATCCGGGGATAATCAAAGTTGTTATTTCAATCCAGATTCTCTTATCTTTTAATCTTTTTAATGTTTCTAGAACCGGCTTTATTCTTGCTTGGCAGTATTTGATGTAAAAAGAATCTTGAAAACTTTTTAAATCAATATTTACGGCATCTAAATATGGAGAGATTAAATTAAATAAATCTTTTGACCAGTAGCCGTTTGAAACCCAAACATTTTTAATACCTTCTTCCTTAGAGAGCTTCATTGTATCTAAAGCATATTCTGAGAAAATAGCAGGTTCTGTATATGTGTAGGAAATGCTCGGAAGCTTGTTTTGAAGAGCAATTTTAACAATGTCTTTTGGAGAAATTTCTTGACCTGCAGCTTGTGATGCTTGGGAAATTTCATAATTCTGGCATGACTTACATTTAAAGTTACAGCTTACAGCAGCCATTGATAAGGAGTTACTGCCGGGTAAGAAATGGAAGAGAGGCTTTTTTTCAATGGGGTCGATGTTTAAAGCGCAAAGCTTTTTGTAATTTAAAGAGTAAAGCTTTCCTTCACGATTCTCCCTCATACTGCAAATACCTTTTTTGCCTTGAGGAATTAGGCACAAATGAGCGCAGTTCCGGCATTTCACTTTATTTCCGCTTAATTTTTGATAAAGATATGCTTCTTTCATCTTAATTATTCTATTTTATCATTGTCTCTAGAAAAAAGAAGGCACTATCATTTTAATTAAGATAGTGCCTGTTATAAGAAACCTTTGAGTATCTCTTTTACTTTAGAGTTTCTCAATTTTCTTAAAGCTTGTCTTTCAATTTGTCGTATTCTTTCTTTTGTTAAACCCAGAACGTTTCCCACTTGTTGAAGGGTTTGCTCTTGATTGTCTTTTGTCATTCCCATTCTCATTTTTAAAACTCTTGCTTCTTTCTCTGTGAGATACAAGGAAAGAATGGTATCTATTTCTTTTTTCAATTCGTCCTGCTCTATTTCTTTTTGAGGATAGCATATGTTCTTTTTTTCTAACATTTCAATCAATCTGGTTCCTTCTATTGTCGACCCTTTTTCTGAAGTATTTCCGACAAAAGAATCAAGTGAAACTATTCTTTCGTGTTTTATCTTTTCAATCTGCCTTATATGTTTTTCTTTAAGACCGAGTTCTTTTGCGATTTCACTTAAAGAAGGTTCTCTTCCTAGCTTTTGTTCTAGTATGTTCCGAAGCTTATTGTATTTGAAAATTCTTTCCGACAAATAGAACGGAATTCTAATTATGTCTTTGCGGTCATAAGCGCCTCTTGTCATGGCTTGTTTTATCCACCACGCTGCATGTGTTGAAAATTTGTATCCTTTTTTCCAGTTAAACTTTTTGACAGCGTTCATTAGTCCCATAAATCCTTCTTGGCAAATATCTTTAAAACTTAAGCTGGTTTCAACGTACAAATATTTCATATTTCTTGCCATAGAGCGGACCAATCCTTCGTTCCGTAGTATAATTTCATCTTTTAACTGTTTGTTATTAGGGTCTTTTTCCAATTTTTGAAACAATCTTTTTTCTTCTGCTGGAGAAAGAATGGAGGGATAACTGAAGAAATCATCATCAGTTATCCGACGTTTTCCTTTTAAAAGAACATTTTTCACTTAGTTCACCTCCTTTTTATCTCTTTAAAATTGAGATTATTTGTCTTGGAATATACCACTAATCTATCTAATTGTAAAGTTCCTTATATTCTGATATTATTAGTAAATATGAGGCGTAGAATTTTTATTGCCATTAACTTGCCGGATAACATAAAAGAGAGCTTGGAAAAGAATCGATATGAAATAGAATCTCTTTTTCCGGAAGAACAAAGCAGAGGAATGATTCGCTGGGTTAAGAAAGAAAACTTGCACATTACCTTGCTTTTCCTCGGTTATCTTTCGGATGAAGAAGTAGGGGAGGTCTGCAAAAATGTTAAAAAAGCAGTTTCTGAAAAATCTGTTTTTTCTTTAAAATTGGAAAAGATTTCTTACGGTCCTCCGGAAAAAATCCCTCCTCTCATGATTTGGGCTGTAGGTGAAAAGACAAAAGAAATTGTTGACTTAAAAGGTAATATGGAAGGGTTGTTAATTAGCCCGGCGGTCAAATTTGGTAAAGAAAATAGGGGATTCAAGATTCATATTACTTTAGCAAGAATAAGGGCGTGGCAATGGCGAAAGATTGAACCGGAAGAAAGGCCGGAGATAGAAAGAGAAATTTCTTTGGATTTTGAAGTTAATTCAATTGAAGTTATGGAAAGCAAGTTAGGCAGAGGAGGAGCAAAATATATGGTGCTTGAAAGTGTGAAATTAAAAAAATAGTTGTTAGTTTGTTTATTTGTCGGCAATAAAGTTTTCAAGGCACCGGACGTTCAAATCCCAGCGAGATTTGCCGGGCCTTTACTCTCGGCAGCTGATCCGCCTTCGGCGGAACCATGCTCAGCTACCTGCGAGAGCTACCTTCAAAAACTTATTGCCTCCTGTCATTGGTCATCAGTCATTAGTTATTGTTATGTTTATATGAATATTCATTTTATTGGTATCGGCGGAATAGGAGTTTCAGCTTTGGCTAAATACTATTTAAAGCATGGTTGTAAGGTAAGCGGTTCCGATTTGAGTTCAAGTGAAATCACCGATGGATTAAAAAAAAGTGGGGCAAAGATTTCTATCGGTCCACAGAAAGCAGAGAATTTGCCCGAAGATGTTGAAATGGCAGTTTACAGTCCTGCGGTTAAAAAGGACAATCAGGAACTCAAAAGAGCTTTTAGCTTAGAAAAGAAAAATAAGATTTTAGTAAAAAGCTACCCTGAAGCATTAGGGGATTTAACTAAGAAATATTTTACAATTGCTATTTCGGGAACGCATGGGAAAAGCACTACCACCGCTATGATAGGGCTTTTGTTGGCAAAGGCAGGATTTGATCCAACGGTTATTGTGGGTACAAAATTAAAGGAATTTGGCAATTCAAATTGCAGGATAGGAAAAAGCAACTATTTAGTTATTGAAGCTGATGAGCATTTTGGCTCTTTCTTAAACTACTGGCCCAAGATTATAGTTTTAACGAATATTGGAAAAGATCACCTTGACTATTACAAAAATTTGAGCAATATCTTAAAAACTTTTAAAAAATATGTTCTTCACTTGCCAAAAGACGGAGTGTTGGTAGCAAATAAGGACGATAGAAATGTTTTAAAAATTAGAACTCAAAGTTTGAAATTACAATTTAAAATTCAAGATTATACTTTAAAGCAAAAAGAAGCAAAAAAATTGAGAGAAATTCTCAAGATACCGGGGGAGCATAATATCAGCAATGCTTTAGCGGCTTTGACCGTAGCTCGTATTTTGAAAATTAGGGATAAAATTTCTTTTAAATCCCTGTCTGAATTTAAGGGTTCATGGAGAAGATTTGAGATTGAAAGATGTTCTTTGAAGAAAAAAAAGATAATTTTTGTTTCAGACTATGCTCATCATCCAACGGAGATTTCAGCTACTCTTAAAGCGGCTCGAGAAAAATGGCCTAGAAATAAAATCTTACTTATTTTCCAACCCCACCATTACCAAAGAGTTTTCTATTTATTTAAAAGTTTTGTTGGAACTTTTAAGGAAATCCTAATTGAAAAGTGGGTAGATAATATATTTATTACCGATATATATGATGTTGCCGGAAGAGAATCAAAGAAGATAAAGAAAAAGATAGATTCTAAAGCACTTATCAGTGCAATCAAGAATTCATTTAAGAAATCAATGAAAACTTTATCTGAAAATATATCCTACATTAGTTCAAATTCTGAAAAAGACAGCCAGGAATTCAGGGAAATTACAAACCGTCTAAAACAAAACTTAAAAGGCGGAGAAGTGGTAATAGTTATGGGGGCAGGCAGCATTTACAGAGTCTTAGACGGGTTTCGGAAGAAAAATAAGTTTTCCACAAAGAAAGGTTGACAGTTTCTCAAAACGGAGGGAAAATGGACTAATTAAAGTCGTATCTTTTTTTAAAGAACTAAATAACTTTAATACATATGAATTCTATTATTTGGTGGATAATTGGAATAGCGGCGATAGCTTTTGTAGCTTATTATCTAATAAGTAAAAAGCAAAAGAAAGAGCCGTTATCTCCAAAGTCTAAAGAAGAAAGTCCAGTTATTCCTGAAACTCCGGAGGCTGGAGAGTCTTCAGAATCTTCTGAAACATCAGAGCATTTATCAGAATAGTAGTGTCAAGGTAACGATAACGATAAAAGGAGAATCCGTTTTTTCTAAGGTTTTTGAGATATCAAGCCCAGTAACTACTGGGCTTGATGTAATTGTGTCGAACTAATATTTTAAGCTATAATGAAGATGGAAAAATGCATAGACCTAAAAAGATGATTTTTTTGATTTTAATAATACTGATTGCACTGACTTTCTGCTTTTTTTTCGTGGGGCAACCAAAACCTGCAGAAAACATTAAGTGGGGGGTTGTTTTTTCCCAAAAGCATTCAGAGCTTTTCGGTTTGGATTGGAAAGAAAACTATTTGGCAATTTTAGATGATTTAAAGGTAAAGCATTTAAAGATTGTTGCTTACTGGGATTTAATTGAAAAAGAACCCGGGGTTTATGATTTTGAAGGAATGGATTTTCAGGTAGAGGAAGCTGAAAAAAGAGGGGTAAAACTGCTTTTTGTTTTAGGGCAGAAAGTCCCCAGGTGGCCAGAGTGCCATTTTCCCGGCTGGACGGGAGAATTAACCAAAGAAGAAAGAAATCAAAGAGTTCTTGAGTTTATAGAAAAAGTGGTTTTAAGGTATAGGGATAGCGAGGCAATAGAGTTCTGGCAGGTGGAAAATGAACCATTTTTTATTTTCGGAGAATGTCCTCCTCCTGATGAGAAGTTTTTAAGGAAAGAAGTGGACTTGGTTAAATCGTTAGACAATGAGAGGCAGATTGTAATTACCGAAAGCGGAGAACTTCTTTTGTGGTTCAAGGCAGCAAGATTTGGAGATATTGTTGGGCATACTCTTTATAGAGAAATTTGGGTCTCTGAACTGAAAAGATATTTTAATTATCCTTTTCCTCCTGTTTTTTACAATAGAAAAGCATGGCTTGTTAATAAATTTGTTGGCAAGGAGGTGATGTGTGTTGAACTGCAGGCTGAGCCCTGGGGTCCTGTCTTACTTTATGATTTGCCCTTAGAAGAACAGGAAAAAACAATGGATTTAGATCAATTTAAGAAGAATATAAGTTTTGCTAAAAGAACGGGTATTGATACTTTCTATCTTTGGGGAAGCGAATGGTGGTATTGGATGAAGGAAATTCATAAAGATGATGCAATATGGAAAGAGGCGCAAAAATTGTTTATTCTTGAGAAATAATCATTTATTTGAAAATAAAAAAGCTGGAGTAATTCCAGCTTTTTTTAGTGAAATCTTTTTAAATTAAACTTTTAATTTAAACTCTTTTATGTATCGGACATATGCTGACGCATACTTTTTTACTGTCTCAATGTTTGCAGGAAAAAAGAATCTAGCTCTTTTTTTCCCATTGATACGCAAGAGAAAAGCATCTTCCTGTTTTGTAACCGTACAACCTTTAGGGAATCCATGGCTATAATTAATGCTAGATGGTTTATCTTTTCCCCGTTTTTCATTTCCATTATTATTTCCATGATTATTGTAAAATACCTTCCGTTTTATATGCTTATTCATTTTTTCCTCCTATCAGCATTTCTTTACCTCCTTTTTTAAAATGTTATTTGGATATCCTTAGATATCCTGATCGTGATCTTTCTTCATTTCTCTCACTTTTAATGTGAGCTCAATAATCATTATGGCCATAATGAGCCACAGCATTGCAGCGAGAAAAGGATGCAATCCTGGAGTGCGAAGATTTCTAATCACAATTACACTAAAAAGTATAGTCACGATGAAAATTAAATTAAACTCGATAAGATGAATAATCTTTTTTTTCATCTTTACCCCTCCCTCTTTATTTTTTAATGATACCGTTGTTACAATATCATCCTTTTATTCTTTTGTCAATATTGGGTATTTGATAGAAATCTATTACATCTATCCGACGCTCTTTAAATTGAGGTAATTTTTTGATAAAATAAAGTAATATGACGGAAAAAGTGAATCAAAGTTTTATAAAAGAATCTGGCCAAGAAATGTATTTTGATGAGAAAATCGCCAAGGAGATGATTGAAAGAGAAAAGAATATTAGTCATGATACTGTCTCTAAATTTTTTGAGGCTATTTTACTAATTGAATTTCAGAATAAGAACAAATTAAGAATAGCAGATTTAGGAGCTGGTGCCCATTCAATGGATTATTTTAATTTTGTAAAGTTCCTAAGATATAATGAAGGAAAAATTTATTGGGTTGACCAATCTCCTTTTATGTTAAATTATGCCCAAAGAAATACTCCTCAAAATCTTAAGAAGGTTTTCGAATTCAAGAAAGAAGAAATGATAGATTTTTTAGAAGGAAAAAAGGAAGAACTTGATGGGATTATTTTTAAATATAGTTTTAACTATATAGTTTCGTGTCCTTTAGAAAAAACATTGCAAATAATATATGAAAGTCTAAAAAAAGGAGGGAAAGTGTTTGCCAACATACATTTTTATGAAGAAGGGATGAAGGGAAGGAGTTATAATGCAATTTATAAGATTAAAGGGAGGAGGAGTGTCTTGGGATATAAGCCGAAAGATAATGAAATTATTGAAATTGAGTTCTTAAAGAAAGGAGGTGATGAAGAAGTTAATTCTGAAATCTTTGCTAAAACAAAAATAATTTATTATTCTCGAAAATATATTATGGAAACCGCCCAAAAAATCAAATTTTCAGAAATTAAAATCTTTAATGATTGGCAAGAGAATGAGAAATGGAGTAACTTGTTTAAACGGCTTAATCCTGATATGAAAGCTAAATCTAATGCATTTTTATATCTGTGCAAGTGAAAATAGAAAAGCTTATTTCTACAAACAAAAGTTGAACTTTTCTAATAGGTTTAAGACAAAAGACTGGTCTATAAAATTAATATAATGAAATCTTTAGTTGCTTATTATTCAAAAACAGGAAATACGGAGAAGATTGCCAAGTCAATCGCTAAAGGACTAGGTGCCGACTTGAGAAGGATTGAAGAAATAAATAACGTTTCAGAGTACGGCTTAATATGTGTAGGCACGCCGGTACATGGTTTTGCTCCGGCAAAGCCAGTGAAGGAATTTTTAGAAAAGATTTCTCCTTCACCTAATAGAAAAGGAGCTGCTTTTTGTACTATGCATGCGTTTGGAGACAAAAGAGCACTAAGGATTGTAAAAGAGAAAATGGAAAATAAGGAAGTTGTTTTTTTAGGAAGTTTTTCTTGTAAAGGACTGAGTAGTATTTTTGCTAATTTTGGCCCAAAAATCTTTAACAAAGGAAAACCCAATGAAGATGATTTAAAAAGAGCTGAAAGTTTTGGGAAAAGACTGTTAACTGAAGCTGAAAAATCAGAAATCTATGGCAAAAGTTAAAATTCTTCCCTATAATCAAAATTTTCAGAAGATATTTGGAAAAAAGAAAAGAGAAATTTCGCAAGTTATTCAGAATTGTAAGATTTATCATATTGGAAGCACGGCAGTGCCGAACTTAGGGGGAAAGGGAATTATTGATATCATGATTGCCATAAATGATTTTAAAAAAGTAAAAAATGTTATAGAGAGATTAAAGGATATGGGATTTACCCACATTCATCCCGAAGAGGAGGGAAGGATATTTTTAAGCACAGAAAAAGAAACGAAAATTGGCAGCTTTCATATTCACCTGGTTGAAAAAGGAGGTGAGGCCCATAAAGAACTTTTATTCTTTAGAGATTATTTGAGAGAGAATAGAGAAGAAGCAGAAAAATATTTTAAATTAAAACTTAAATGGAAAAGAGAGGCTAAAGAAGAAAGGAGTGTATACACAAAACTAAAAACAGATTATATAAAAAGCATTAATGAAAAAAATAAGAGATAAAACTACAACGATGAAAGATGTTATCATACCAAGATGGGTCTATAAAGGGACTAAGTGTAAAAATTTAACTTTAAATATAAAAATATGTCTTTATTTTTTTGGATAGGTATTTTCATAGTGAGTTTAGCTGTCTTAATCAAGGCGGCTGGTTATTTTACTGATTCTGCCAGTGCATTAGGGCACATTTTAGGATTACCACAGTTCATTATTGGAGTCACCATTGTCAGTATCGGTACTTCTTTACCAGAGCTAGCTTCTTCTATTTCCGCAGTTTCTAAAGGAGTTACGGATATGGTTGCAGGAAATGTTGTTGGTTCTAACATTGCTAATATTTTCTTAGTGATAGGGCTAGCAACTGTTCTGTCAAAAAAGGGAAGGTTAGAAGTTACAAGAAACCTTATAAATCTTGATTTACCCTTACTGGCTGGAGGGGGGATAATAATGATGATTTTGCTCTTATGGGATGGGAAAGTGACATTCTGGGAAGGTATTATATCCTTAATTGGTTACTCTATTTATCTTCATTACACATTGGTGTATAGAGAAAAGAAAAGGGAAAAAGAGAAAGAGGGCAAAAAGGGGAAAATTGACCGGAAGATAATTTTGGGACTTGTTTTGGGAGCTGTTTTCATTTATTACGGGGCAAATTATACAATTGAATCGGTTATGAAAATATCCGAAATTTTAAATATTGGCACAGCTGTAATTGCTTTAACTGCCGTTGCTATTGGTACGTCTCTGCCGGAGATTTTTGTTTCTATCTCAGCTGCCCGAAAAGGAAATGATGCTGTAGCATTAGGAAATGTTTTTGGTTCTAATATATTTAATGGGTTTGTGGTGCTTGGAATTCCCGCTCTGATTAAAACATTAGATGTTACTTCAGTTGTTTTATCGGTCGCTGTTCCTTTCTTTGTTGCAGCAACAGTCCTATATATAATTTCTGGCATCACTCGAAAGATTTACAAATGGGAAGGAGCAATGTATCTGCTTATTTACGTTTTATTTATCGCTAAACTGTTTAACTTGTTTTAATCAGAAAAAGGAAATTAAAGATTATGTCAACAGATAAAAAAGTCATTTGGTCATATGACAAGTATGCAGATAAATGGGCGGAGAGAATGCACTCAGGAGGAAATAGTGCGCATAAATATTTAGAAAAGCCTGCTATGTATGCCAAGCTTTCTGACTTAAAGAATAAATCGGTGCTTTGCATTGGATGCGGGACAGGAGAAGAGTGCGGATATATTAAATCCTTGGGAGTTAAGAGAATAGTTGGGATTGATATTTCAAAAGAATTAATTAAGAATGCAAAAAAAAACTATCCCGAGATAGAATTTTACGTTATGAATATAGAAAAAATCAATTTCCAAAAATCGAGCTTTGATTTTGTCTATTCCAGCCTAGTTCTCCATTATTTAAAAGATTGGACCAAGGCATTGAAAAACATACATAGAGTTCTGAAAAAAAATGGAACTTTTTTATTTTCAACTCACCATCCAATAAAATGGGGGGCAGAAAAGAAAAGATTCAAGGATAAAAAAATGGTTTTGATGGGGTATGCCAAGTACAGTGACGGTAAAAGGTATCAAGTTTATGGAGACTATTTCAAAACAAGGAAAATTAAAGACCTTTGGTTCAATGAGTTTGAAATTAGCTACTACCACAGACCGTTATCGTCAACAGTAAGAGATATTCTTAAGTCCGGTTTTGAAATTATTGATTTCATCGAACCAAGAGCAATTAACTCTGTTAAAAACAAAGATAGAATGTTCTGGGACATCCGCCAAAAAATCCCTTTATTTATGATTTTTGAATTAAAGAAGAAATAAGTCATGATATTTTTTGAAAATCTAAAGAAATACAAAAATGTAATTCATGGGATTTTAGAAAAAAAGGATGGGCAAGTCAACCCTTTTTCTAATTCTAAAGCAGAAGAGAATATTTTAAGAGCTTTAAAAAAGTTAAACTACAAAGATGCCAAGGTTGATAACCTTATCTTTGCCGAACAGATTCACGACTCAAAAGTTTATTCTTGTCCTTCGGGTCCTGGAGGATATATTAAGCTTGAGACGGATGGATTAATAACTAAAAATCCCAATCAAATTTTAATAATCAGGACCGCTGACTGCGTGCCAATTTTAATTTACGATCCGGATCAAAATAAAGTAGGAGCAATTCATGCTGGCAGAAAAAGCATAATGAAGGGAATTGTTGAAACGGCTGTAAAGGATTTTAACTGTAAGCCATCCTCTTTAATTATAGGGATCGGCCCTCATATTAGAAAATGCTGCTATTATTTTGAAAAGGACATTAAAGCTTTTGCTTCAGGAACAGAAGTAGAAAAATATATTGAGGAAGGCAAGGGAAGATTTTATCTTGATCTGACTCAAATTGTTATTGATAAACTTTTGGAATCCGGAGTAAAAAGAGAGAACATTGAAGATTGCGGCATTTGTACTTTTTGTGAAGCCGAAAGGTTCTATTCAGCCCGTAAAAGAGAGAAGCATCCGGACATCTACAAGGGAGAACGGATTCCTTGTTTTGGAAGCTTTATCGGACTGCTGTCCGATGTTGAAAAATAGGCTATTGATAATGCTGTGTGATATCATACGGCAGCTTTTAATTTTTAATATTTATGTTAAGATTAAATAACAATATGCCAAAATTAAGCAGGAATGCGGCAAAAAAATATTAATTAACATTATGAAAAGGATCCTTATAAAAGAAACGGTTAAAAATATTAATAAATCGGTTAGAGTGTGCGGATGGGTAAACACCAGAAGGGACCACGGAAAGATTGTTTTTATTGACTTGAGAGATAGGAGCGGAGTTTTGCAAATAGTTTTTACGCCTCAGAATGATTCTTTATACAAGCTTGCTCAGGAGTTGAGGTCAGAATGGGTGATAGAAGTTAAAGGAACAATAAAGGAAAGGCCTGACAACATGAAGAATCAGAAAATTGAAACCGGTAATGTAGAAATGAAAGCTGAAAATCTTAAAGTTTTCAGCAAAGCCAAAACTTTGCCTTTTTCTATTGAGAGCGAAGGTTATGACATTAACGAAGAAAAAAGGTTAAAATATCGATACATTGATTTAAGAAGAAAAAGATTGCAGGAAAATTTGAGAGCCCGTCATAAGGTAATCCAGTTTATGAGGAACTATTTTCAGAAAGAGGACTTTGTTGAAATTGAAACCCCTATTTTGACAAAATCTACCCCCGAAGGTGCTCGTGATTTTGTAGTCCCTTCAAGGATGTATCCGGGGAAGTTTTATGCTCTTCCTCAATCTCCGCAGCAATACAAGCAGCTTTTAATGGTGGCAGGTTTTGAAAAGTATTTTCAGTTTCCAAGATGTCTAAGAGATGAAGACCCCAGGGCCGACAGACAGGCAGAATTTACTCAATTAGATTTGGAAATGTCCTTTGTTGAAAAGGAAGATGTTCTTTCTCTGACAGAAGATTTATTTATTAAAATTTGCAAAGACTTATTTCCCGAAAAAAAGATTAAAGAAATTCCTTTTCCCAGAATTACCTACAAAGAAGCGATGGAGAAATATAAAAGCGATAAACCAGACTTAAGAGACAAAAAAGATGATAGTGAGCTTGCTTTTTGTTTTGTTACTGATTTTCCTATGTTCGAATGGCACAAAGGAACCAAAAGTTGGGGAGCTACGCATCATCCTTTTACAAATCCTCAGACGGAAGACACGGAAGAAATTAAAAAACATCCAGAAGACATTCTAGCCGATCAGTATGACTTTGTTCTTAATGGTTGCGAGATAGGAGGAGGAAGTATAAGGACTACAAATTTAGATGTTTTAATTGCTATTTTTAAAGTTTTAGGACATACTCCCGAAGACGTAAAAGATAAGTTTAGAAACTATTTTGAGGCATTTAGTTACGGAGTGCCTCCCCACGGAGGGATAGCGATTGGCTTTGACAGATTTTTATCGATAGTCTTTGGAGAACCGAACATTAGAGAAGTAATGGCTTTTCCTAAGACGGGAGATAATAGAGGATTAATGATGGGTCTTCCTTCGGAGATTTCAAGCGATCAATTGAAGGAACTTCATATAAAACTTGATAAAAATAAAGGTAGAACCAAGAAAACCAACTAAAATGTCAAGAAGAATTAAAATCTTTTTTGCTTGTTTTACCGTTAGCATATTTTTCTTTTGGGGAATTAATATCTTCAGTCAAGACTTAGAAGATTTTTTATTTAGTTTTCATTATGAACCCTCATTGGCCCAAAGTTCCTTAGTGGATTTTGTTGACGAAACAAGCGACAATCAAGAAACAAAAGAAAACGATGTTTCCGTATTTGAGATTGAAGCCAAGTCTGCTATTTCGGTTAAGATAAATAGTGAAGGTGAGCGGGAAATTCTTTTTGAAAAAGATCCTGACACAGTCCTGCCCATTGCTTCTTTAACTAAACTAATGACCGCTTGGGTTGTTTTTCAATATCCTGAGTATTATGAATTTTCAGACCCGATGTTAATTTCAGAAGAAGCCCTTGAAAAAAATGAAAATTCTGGGGTTGGAGAGAATGAAGAAATTTCTCTGGAAACGCTTTTGTATTCAATGCTTATTGAGTCAAACAATTATTCTGCCTATGCCATAGCTGAGAATTTGGGGCCAAAAGAAGAACATTTAACTCCGAAAGAAAGAGTAGAAGCTTTCATTTATTTGATGAATCTTGAGGCAAAAGAAAATCTTAAACTTGAAAATACGAATTTTATCAATTGTACCGGTCTTGACGATGGCAGTCCTTATTCTTTAAAAAACCAATCGACAGCCAGAGATTTAGCCCAGCTTTCTTGGTCTATTTTAAATGAGCATCCGGAAATCTTTGATGCCTCAATAAAGCCTTCATATCCCATCTCTAATATATATAACGAACATATTTATCTTGCTACGAACAAAAATCAACTAATTGACCGAGTTCCTAATATTATCGGGGGCAAGACGGGTTGGACCTATATGGCCGGTGGCTGTATAATTTTAATTCAAAGAAATGAAAGTAATGAATACTTTATTCATGTAATTCTGGGCACGGATTCCCAAGAGTCAAGATTTGTTGAGATTAAAAAATTAATTCAACTAACAACTGACAACAGATTATAAGCAATGAGTTATAAGTTGTGAGTTGTAAGTTAAAGTTATGCCTTTTTACCAAAATCCAGAATTAGCAATTAACCTCATTAAGATATTTATTCTCTTTGTCTCAGCCAGTGTTATAGCTGTTTTTTTAACTCCTACCCTGACCCACTTTTTATATAAACATAAAATGTGGCGCAAGCAGGCACGCACTAAAGCCATTATGGGAGATGAGGCTAAAGTTTTTCACCAATTACACAAAAAAAGAGAAGTGAGGGTTCCTCGTTTTGGAGGAATTTTAATATGGGTTGTCACCGCTTTAATGATTTTGCTGTTTTTTATTCTTTCCAAAATATCTGATGCTTTTTGGATTCAAAAACTTAATTTTTTATCTCGCGGACAAACATGGTTGCCGCTTTTTACTTTAATTAGCGCTTCTATTGTTGGACTTTTTGATGATCTTTTACAGGTATTTGGAAAAGGTAAGGGCACTGACGGAGGAATGAGTTTTTCAAAACGTTTTTTAATGGTTGTCTTGATCGGGATAATAGGAGCATGGTGGTTTTATTTCAAACTGGAGTTTGATTCTATACATATTCCTTTGGTGGGAGATATTATTATTGGCTTTTGGTATATACCTCTCTTCATTTTAACAGTTCTTGCTTGTTGGGCAGGGGGTGTGGTTGATGGATTAGATGGCCTTTCCGGAGGAATATTTGCTTCAATCTTCGGAGCCTTTACTTTGATTGCTTTTTTCCAGGGGCAAATTAATCTTGCTTCTTTCTGTGCTGTGATAGTGGGGACGATATTAGCTTTTTTATGGTTTAATATTCCTCCTGCCAGGTTTTACATGGGAGAAACGGGAGCACTGGGATTGACCACTACTTTGGCGGTAGTTGCTTTTCTTACTGATTCTGTTTTTGTTCTGCCAATCATTGCAGGGATATTGGTGCTTGAGGCAGGCTCTGTAATTTTACAAATTCTATCTAAGAAAATAAGGAAAAAGAAGATTTTTCTTTGTGCTCCTTTTCATCACCATTTAGAAGCCATAGGATGGCCTGCCTGTAAAATCACAATGAGGCTTTGGGTAATAGGGATAATCCTTGCTGTTCTTGGAGTGACAATTCAACTTATTGGATAACAGAAAGCACTGTTTTAATCTCTATTTTTTTGTGCCACATTAGAATTAATGAAAATTGATGAATTAAAGAACAAAAAAATTCTTATTCTGGGTTTTGGAAGAGAAGGCCGAGATACGTTTTTATTTCTTAAGAAATTAGGATTTAGAATGGAAATAGGAATATCTGATAAAAGAAATTTGAAAATGAAGAATGCGCATACTGGAAAAAACTACCTAAGAGCAGTTAAAAATTACGATATAATTATTAAGACTCCGGGCATTCCTTTAAAGTCTATATCTCCTTATCTTAAAAAATCTTCAAAAGTTACCTCTCAGACTGATATTTTTTTTAATAACTTTCAAGGAAAGATAATTGGAGTTACGGGCACTAAAGGTAAAAGCACAACCAGTTCTTTAATTTACGCTATCTTAAAAAAGGCAGGCATAAAAACTTATTTAGCGGGGAATATCGGAAAACCGGTTTTAGACTTTTTATTTAAAAAAGACTGTGTATTTGTTTATGAATTATCATCCCATCAATTATGCAATTTGAAAAAGAGTCCTAATGTTGCAGTTTTTTTGAATATTTATCCTGATCACTTGGATTACTACAAAACCTTTAATGAATACGTTTCTTCCAAGAAGAGCATAACGAAATATCAAACCGAAAAAGATTATCTCATTTACAATATTGAAGATCCGATAGTTAGGAAAATTGCTAAAAAATCAAAAGCTAAAAAAATTTCGATTAAAGGAGAATATTATGATTTGAATATAAATGCTGCAAAAGAAACGGCAAAGATATTCAATATTCCTGAGAGGATTGTTTCAAAGACAGTTAAAAACTTTAAGTTTCTAGAGCACAGATTAGAGTTTGTGGGTAAATTTAAAGGAATTGATTTTTACAATGATTCTATGTCAACAATTCCCCAAACTACAATCTTTGCTTTAAATTTCTTTGGGGATAAAGTTCAAACATTAATTTTGGGAGGATCTGACAAGAATCTAGATTTTAAAGGATTAAATAAAAGGATAGATAATAGTGAAATTAAAACATTAATTTTATTTCCCTGCACCGGAAGAAAGATTTGGAAGGGGATTCAATCTAAAAAAAGATTCCAGCATTTCTTTGTGGATGACATGTCTGAAGCTGTAAAATTATGTTATTTACATACCGATAAGGAAAAAATTTGTTTGTTATCTCCCGGGTGTGCTAGTTTTACCGGCTTTAAGGATTACAGGGAGAGGGGGAATCTATTCAAGAGGGAAGTCCTTCGTTTTAAGAATAGAAAAAAAGAGCTGTTGTGATATAATTAAGGCAATGAAAATAAACTCTGGCCATCCGGATTATTCCTTATTAATAGTTTTTTTTGTTCTATTGTCGCTTGGAGTTTTAATACTTGCCAGCACTTCTATTTCAATTTCTCAAGAAAAGTTTGGTTCTCCTTTTCATATTTTATTTCATCAGATAGAATATGGAATCTTGCCAGGCTTAATACTTGGGATTTTTTGTTTTTTTGCTCCACTTTCTTTTTTTAAGAAATATTCTGTAATTTTCTTATTAGTTGTTCTATGTTTTATGGTTCTGATTTTTGTTCCGGGCATGGGTGTATCTATCGGTGGGGCAACCCGATGGGTTAAAATTGGCAACTTTTCTTTTCAGCCGTCAGAATTTTTAAAGTTAAGTTTTTTTATTTATTTAGCAGCATGGATTTCCAATCGCGGAAATGCGAAAAATTTAAAAAGGGACAATAAAAGATCAAGAGATTTTAAAACCTTATTCATTCCTTTCTTAGTAATAATTAGCTTGATTAGCCTGCTTTTGATTTTACAACCGGACATTAGCACTTTGGGAATGATAGTCTTTATTGCCGTTCTGATGTATTTTGTTGTGGATACTCCTCTTTATCAAAACGCTCTTTTAATTTTAGGAGGAATTGTCGGTTTGCTTGTCTTAATTGCTTTTGCTCCTTACAGATTGAACAGGGTAGTGACTTTTTTAAGTTCGGAAATAGATCCGATGGGCATCGGTTATCAAATCGGTCAATCTCTTATTGCTGTTGGTTCAGGGGGAGTTTGGGGCAAAGGACTTGGCATGGGTATTCAGAAATTCGGATTTTTGCCTCAGCCTTTTTCAGATTCAATTTTTTCTGTTTTTGCTGAAGAAACGGGATTTATTGGCTCTTTGGTATTAATTGTCCTTTTTATGATTTTTGCTGTTCTAGGCCTTAAAATTTCGAGCAATGCTAAAGACAAATTTTCACAGACATTGGCTTTAAGTATTACATGCTGGATTATTGTCCAAGCATTTGTTAATATTAGTTCAATAATAGGTATTTTGCCTTTGACAGGCATACCGTTGCCTTTTATTGCTTATGGCGGGTCGCATTTAATAACAGAATTAGCGGCGGTTGGCATACTTTTGAATATTTCTAAATCATCTAATTAAATTTATGAGAATTGTTTTTACCGGTGGAGGAACCGGGGGTCATATTTTCCCAATAATTGCCATAGTTAGAGAGTTGAAAAAGATTCGTCCGGACTTTCGGTTTTATTTTATTGGACCAAAAGACAAATTAGGATCCCTTTTGCTTTCTCAAGAGGGTATCAAGGTCAAGCATATACTTGCGGGGAAGATCAGAAGATATTGGGGTTTCAGGGCTTTTTTCCAAAACTTATTTGATATCTTTAAAATAGCAATTGGCTTTTTGCAAAGCTTCTTTTATCTTTTCTTTCTTTTTCCGGATTTGGTTTTTAGCAAAGGGGGATATGGCGCTTTTGCCACTTCTTTACTCTCTCGCATTTTTCTTATTCCGGTTATTCTTCATGAATCGGATGCATCTCCCGGTCTTGTTAATAAGTTGATCAGCAAATTTGCACTAGAGGTATTTGTTTCTTTCCCTCTTGAGAGTACCGAGTATTTCCCTCCAAGAAAAATTATTTCTGTAGGTAATCCTATTAGAAAAAAGATTACAGAAGGGGCAAAAGAAGAAGCTAAGAAACTTTTTGAATTAAAAGAAGGAAAACCCATAATTTTAATCCTAGGAGGTTCCCAAGGTTCTCAAAGGATCAATAACCTAATAATTAATATTTTACCTCAACTTCTTAATAACTTTCAGGTATTGCATCAAACAGGTGCAAAAAACTTCAATCAAACCAAAGCCGAGGCAGGTGTTATGGTTCAAAAGCCTCTTATTAACTATTACCACCCTTATCCTTTTCTTAATGAAACAGAGATAAAGCATGCTTTGAAAATTGCTGATTTAATAGTAAGCCGCGCAGGGTCTGGAAGTATTTTTGAAATTACTGCTTGCGGGAAACCTTCTATTCTAATTCCTTTACCCGAATCTGCCCAGAATCATCAAATTAAAAATGCTTATGCTTGTCAAAAAGCAGGGGCTTGCGTTGTTATAGAAGAAAAGAATCTAACGTCGCATTTTTTCTTTGAGAAATTAAAATATTTTTTCTCTCGCCCCGAACAATTAAAGAAAATGGCAATTTCAGCAGAAAATTTCTCTCGGCCGAAAGCTGCTGAAATAATTGCCGGATATATAGTTGAATATTTACTTTATTAATTATGGAACAAGAATATGTAACCGAACAAAAGAAATACCCGGAAGTAAGAGTAAGAATGGCTCCCTCTCCGACAGGTAAATTTCATATTGGAAATGCCAGGACAGCTCTTTTTAATTATTTGTTTGCAGTTCAAAATAAAGGAGTCTTTGTTTTGAGAATCGAAGACACTGATACCGAAAGATCAAAGCCTGAATTTGAAAAAGATATTATAGATAGTTTAAAATGGCTTGGCATTGAATGGTCTGAAGGACCCGTTGCAAACAACCATGACCAAAAATTGAAAGCTAGAGGACAAAAATATGTAGGAAATTATGGTCCTTATCGTCAAAGTGAAAGACTTCCTCTTTATAGAAAATATCTTGAAAAGCTTTTTAATGAAGGAAAAGCATATTATTGTTTTTGTACCAAAGAAGAGCTGGAAGCAAAAAAGCAATACCAGGTAAGTATTGGCGAAGCTCCGAAGTACGATGGCAAATGCAAGAATCTTTTCCCGGAAGCAGTTAAAAAATATTTATCAGAGAACATACCTTCTGTTATAAGACTCAAGAATTCTAATAAAAAAGTTGTTTTTAACGATATTATCCGAGGTAAAGTAGAGTTTGATACTTCTTTGACAGGGGATTTTGTTATTGCTAAAGGATTAGACAGCCCTTTATATAATTTTGCTGTGGTCATTGATGATTTCGAAATGAAAATTTCTTATGTAATCAGGGGGGAAGATCATATTTCAAATACCCCAAAACAGATTTTAATTGAAGAAGCTCTTGGGTTTAATCAGCCTAGATTTGCCCATTTGCCGCTCATATTAGGCCCGGACAAATCTAAATTATCAAAGAGACATGCAATTGTTTCTGTTTCCGAATACAGGAAAGATGGATATTTGCCTGAGGCCATAGTTAATTTTATAGCATTTTTAGGGTGGAATCCGGGGACCGAAAGAGAAATCTATTCGATGAACTCTTTAATCAAAGAGTTTTCCTTGGAAAAAGTCCAAAAAGGGGGAGCTATGTTTAATATTAAAAGACTGGATTATCTTAATGGGTTCTATATTCGGCAAAAATCTCTTAGAAAATTAACAGAACTGTGTATCCCTTACCTGGTTAAGAATAACCTGATAACACCTAAGCTGAAATCCAAGAAAACACCGTCAGATATAGGGTTTTTGGGTGATTCTGGAATAGATTTTTTTGATTCTTTCATAATAAATAAAACGAAGGAAGAAATTGATTTTGATTCTTTGGAAAAAATTATATCACTGCATCAAGAGCGATTAAAAAAGCTGTCTGAAATTACGGAATTAACAGAATTTTTCTTTAAAGATAAATTGGAGTATCCAAAAGACCTTTTAAAATGGAAAAACATGTCTGAAGAAAAAGAAGTTAAAAGCTCCCTTGACAAATTAGAGAAGATAGTTTCTAAAATACATTCTGAAAAATGGAAAAAAGAAAGCATTGAAGAAATTTTACTAGTCGAATCAGAGAAGTTCAAGACGGGGGACAGGGGATACCTTTTGTGGCCTTTGAGAGTTTCTTTAACGGGTAAAGAAGCTTCAGCAGGTCCTTTTGAAGTAGCAGAGGTTCTGGGCAGAGAGAAAACCCTTAAAAGAATAAAAGAAGCAAAAGAACTCTTCAAATAATATGAAAAATAAGAGGTTTAGAATCTTAGGCAAGGGAGTGTTGCTTTTGTCAATATTTTGTTTAGTTTTTCCAATTTTAACCTTTACCCAGAAAGATGTTATGGGACCTCCTGAAGATCTTGAAGAAATGAAAGAAATAGGAGAGAGTTTTAAGAAAGAGGCAGGGGAAGAAGCTCTTGGAATTTTTGCAAGGATATGGAAAGAAGAGGTGGTTCCTGTCTGGCAAAAAATGTGGAATTGTTTTAGTAATTGGTGGAGTAATAGTTTTGTACCTTTTGTTAAAGGAGTTTTCGGAAAAATTAGTGACTTTTTCATCGGAAAGATTAAACCTTCGGTTGAAGAAGAATTTGAGAAAAGAAAATCTGTTGTCGAGGATGAGTTTCAAAAAGAAAAAGAAGAACTAAAAGAAGAAGCGCCCGAAACGGGCAGGTCCCTTTGGGAGAAATTTATGGAGATAATAAAATAAGTGAATGAGTGGATAGGTAATTAAGTGCCAAAAGAACAAACGGAGAACTGTTCTCCGTTTTTCTCTGTCAGGTTAGGGGATAGGATTGGATAAAATAAAAAGGTGTTTCTCTATTGAGAGACACCTTTTTTGTTTTAATCAAATCTTTTTAAGGCACTAAGGCACAATTTTCCACTCTCCATTTAGCTTTACAAGCTCTATATGTTGGTTATCTTTCCACTTAGTCGTGGTGCAGAAGTGGAAAGTGAAATAAACAGTTGCTTCTGTGCCTGCCAGATGCTCTTCGTCAACAGACAACAGTTTAATATGTTCAATTTCTTCGCGACCCTCAAGCTGCACAGGTTCACCTTTTTTTAAAGCAGCTAGGGTTTTTTCATCCACATTATCGTTTCCTTCGGAGTCTTTTTTAATGTGATAAAGAGTGACCTTCCAATAGCTCTCTTTGAGTACGTCTATGGCATTTATTCTTATGCTTTGAATCATCTGCATAGCATCACTGGTAATTAATTCGTCATATTTGGATTTTTTTAAAGAATTCGGAGCCATTAATTTCTTAGCTTCAGAATATTTTCCCTCCTTAGCTAAAAGAAAGAACGCTGCTACAATTTTTTCGGGAGTCTTTGGATTTTTCGGCACCTTGATGAAATTTCTGCCGGAAAGCCACGTTATCTTCCATTCTCCATTTTGTTTTACAAGCACTAGAGGAAGTGCACGTTCTTCATATCCCAGACATTTAAGCTCTACATATTCTGCATATTTCGGATTATCTACTTTATGGAAAGTGAGATAAACATATACTTCTGCATCTTTTTTATGTTCTTCATTGATTGATAATAGCCGGACGCGTTGGTTTTTCTGGTCGCCAAGGGTTACTGGTCCGCCTTTTTTTATAGTATCTAGTATCTTTTCGTCCACATTATAGCTTCCGCTAAGTCCGCTTTCAATAAACTGAACGCTGATGTACCAGTAGTTATGGTTGAGCATGTCTTTACCTTTCACTTCTATGCTTTGAATTATCTGCATAACATCCTTAATTTCTGATTTGCCGTATCGAAACTCTTCTAAAAAATTTGAAGCTACTAATTTTTCAGCTTCAGGATATCTTCCTTCCTTGACTAAAAAGTAAAATGCTACTACAACTTCTTCTGGAGTTTTTGGGTTCCTCGGTGCTTTAGTGAAAGTCTCACCAGCAAATTCTTCTGTTTTTTCCTGAGCATAACTTGTCAATCCACTAACTACAAATACAAACAAAACTGCTATTAGGATTACTATCAATTTTCTCATTTTTCTTTACCTCCTATTTATTTTAATTTTATAATCCTCGTAGCTGTATTTTATTGTTAATGTTGTAATTCTCTATTATTTATAATATATTTAGAAATTTTTGTCAATTTTCTTTAAATACTAAATATTAAACACTAAATACTAAATACCAGATACTAGATACTAGATACCAGATACTAGATACTGGTAGCGGGGGGAGTATAGGTTTTGCACTTGACAGGGCTTAAAAGGCCTTATACTATTAATGTAGTAAATGTCTTACAATGTAAGTTAACCGCTATTCTTAGTATAGAAATATTAAGAATATAAAACCCCCTACCAATTTATGGAAAAATCAAATAAACCAATTATAGAGCATATTCCCGATTTTTTAGATTACTGTGAGGTTGAGAAAGGTTTATCAAACAATACTCAGAGGAATTATCAGCACTACCTTAAGAAATTCACCTCCTGGTTAAAAGAAAATAACAAAAGGGATTTATTGCCTCACGATCTTGATTCTGACGATATTTGGTCTTATCGCTTGCATCTTTCTCGTTCACAGGACAAAAGAGGCAAAACTTTAGAGAGAATTACCCAACATTACTATTTAATCGCTCTGAGAGCCCTTCTGAGCTATTTTACAGCTAAAGACATAGTTTCACTGCCTTCGGATAAGATTACCCTTCCAAGAGACGTTAAGAAGGGGAAAACAATTAAATTCCTCAACTTAGAGCAAATTGAAAAGTTTTTACTGGCTCCTGATGTTAAAACAAAAATAGGGCTAAGAGATAGGGCTATTTTAGAAACATTTTTTTCAACGGGATTAAGAATTGCAGAATTGGTTGCCTTAAATCGCGAACAGTTTACAAATATAAAGAGTAAAAAAGATTTAGAACTTGGAATTGTTGGTAAAGGAGGATATCCTAGAACAGTCTATTTTTCAGAAAGAGCTTTCTCTTGGATAAAAAGGTATTTGGGAGATCGAGACGATAAGGAAAAACCCCTCTTTATTCATTATAGGTCTCGACGAAATGCAGAAAGTCGTTTAACAGCACGTTCTATAGAACGTGCTGTTAAAAAGTATGCTATTATTTCTGGAATACCAATTTTTACAACCCCTCATACCCTTAGACATTCATATGCTACGGATTTATTAAACCAAGGCGTTGACTTAAGAAGTATTCAAGAATTTTTAGGCCATCGTAGCATAGTTACAACTCAAATATATACTCATGTCACAAATAAAAGATTACGTGATATCCATAGAAAATTTCACAGTGGCAAGAACTTAAAAGAATAAGAACATTTAAAAAACCGTTAGATTCCCTAACGGTTTCTCCATTTATGCAAAGGGTCGCACAATATAAGAACCTCTCGCTTTGCTCGAGAATCTCCTTAATTTGCAAAGCAAATTACAGTGAGCAAAGCGAACGGTTCCGATTCGCTAAGGTATGGATATATATTCTTGAATTTACTTAGAGACCTAGTTCTTCTGATATGTCCTGCATGGCCCTAAGTCCAATCTCAATAAATTCCTTTAAACTTAAACCTAAAAGGTCTTCACATCTTTTGATAATCTCTCTATTCGCTCCCCTTGC